>CAVEGR010000066.1:0-11100 GCA_963615565.1 Phocaeicola massiliensis
TTATCTCGCAAATCCAAAACCAATCTCCACAAAGCTCATTTTGCAAAAACCTCATAAATCTATGCAAAAACCTCTAATAAGTGCTATTGTTTTCACATGACTAAAACGGTTCAAGTTGGCAACATAATTTTAGGTGGATCATTTCCAATTACAGTTCAAACTATGTACGATATTCCGCTTTCTTCTCTTGAAGAAGGCTTTGAGGCACGCATGCATGTTTTACATGGCATGGGGTGTGACATAATACGCTTTTCTTATCCTGATATTTCTGAACATGATGCTTTATGTAATGTTGTAAAGCTTTGCCCTATGCCTGTTGTTGCAGATATTCACTTTGATTGGCGTAATGCTATGGATGCTATTGATTGCAATGTTGCAAAAATAAGAATAAATCCGGGGAATATTGGTGCAAGATGGAAGACTGAAGAGGTTGTTAAGAAGGCAAAAGACAATAATGTTGCAATAAGAATTGGTTTAAATAGTGGTTCCTTACCAAGAAATGAAGGTTCTAAATCAATGGAAGATCTTATGGTGGATACTGCTTTAGAGTATATTTCTTGGTTTGAAAATTTGGGTTTTTACAATACTGTTGTGTCGTTGAAAGCTTCAGATACGGAGACAAGTTATAATGCTGCATTAAAGTTTTCTCAAAAAAGTGATTATCCAATGCACTTGGGAGTAACTGAAGCAGGTGGTGTTGTATCTTCTTGTGTGCGTTCAACTTGGACATTGGGTAGGCTTTTGTCTCAAGGCATTGGTGCAACTATTAGATACTCAATTACAGGTTCTATTGAATCTGAAGTATATGCAGCAGTTGAGCTTTTAAGAACATTAGGCCTTAGAAGGGGTGGTGTTAAGATAATTTCTTGCCCAATGTGTGGTAGAAAGAGTTTTGATAGTCAGGGTTTCTTGAAGGATGTTGAAGCAGATCTTCTTGCAACAGGTAAGGATATTACTGTTGCTATTATGGGCTGTCAGGTTAATGGTCCAGGAGAGGCTAAGGGAGCTGACATTGCTATCTCTGGTATTGGAAACAACGTTTATTTGTATAAAAACGGAGAAGTTTTTAAGCAGGTTGAATCTCGTTTTGCAAAAGATGAACTACTTAAGGCTGTGCAGGATTTTTGTTGATGAAGGATAAGTTAGTAATTAGAGGTGCCTGTGAGCACAATCTTAAGAATGTAAATTTAGATTTAGATAAGAATAAGCTTATAGTGATATCGGGATTGTCCGGTAGTGGGAAAAGCTCACTGGCTTTTGATACTATCTTTGCGGAGGGGCAGCGTAGGTATGTGGAGTCCCTTAGCTCGTATGCAAGGCAATTTCTTGGGCGGTTGGATAAGCCTGAAGTGGAGATGATTGAGGGTCTAAGTCCTGCAATTGCTATTGAGCAAAAGACTACTGGGCGCAATCCGCGTTCTACTGTTGGTACAATCACGGAAATTTACGATTACTATCGTCTGTTGTGGGCACGTATTGGAAAAGTGCATTGTCCGCAATGTGGGCGTGAAATAAGTAAGATGAGTGTGGACCAAATCATAAGTGCTATCTTTGCTAAGTGGGGCGAGGGCTCTAGGCTTATGATACTTGCTCCGGTGGCACTTGGGCGTAAGGGTGAGTATAAGAAGGTCTTTGAGGATGCGCGAAAAGCTGGCTTTCAACGAGTGCGTGTTGATGGACAAATGCATTTGCTGGAAGAAAATATCGTTTTAGATAAACAAGTTAAGCATAATATTAGCATTGTTGTGGATAGGCTTATCTTGAGCTCAGATTCTAGGTTGAGGCTTTCTGATTCTATTGAAAAATCTACTGAGATGACCGGCGGTCTTGTTGAGGTTATGAGTGCTTCTAGTTCCAATGGGTCTTCAGATGGAGCTGATAGTATTGAGATGTATTCTGAGCAAAATAGTTGTCCTCATTGTGGAATTTCTATTGGAGAGATTCAGCCTAGATTATTTTCTTTCAATAACCCTTTTGGTGCATGTCCTGAGTGTAATGGTCTTGGTTTTAAGACAATATATGATGAAGATAAGATAATTCCTGATAAAACAAAAAGTTTCTCTCAAGGTGCTATTGCGTGTATTGGTAGTGGTCAAACTTATACTAGAGCAAAGTTTGATGGTTTTGCTAAAGCTTTGGGTTTTGATTCAAATACACCTTTTAATACTTTAAATTCTGAACAATTAAATGCAGTGCTTTATGGTTCTTCAAGAATGTATAACGTACGGTATGAGAATAAAAACGGCTCTATGGATATGAATCAAAGATGGCATGGTGTTGTTAGTGATTTAAAGCGCCGTTATGCAGAAACTTTCAGTCCTGCAATTAAGACATGGATTAGCTCATTTCAAACTGAGATTATATGTCCACAATGTCATGGAGAGCGCTTAAGGCCTGAGGCTTTAAGTGTTTATGTTGGTGGTAAGAATATCAATCAAGTGACAGCTTTAAGTGCAAAAGATAGCTATGATTTCTTCTTGTCATTAAACTTAACAGAAACAGAGCAACAGATTGCAGCTCAAATACTTAAAGAAATTAAATCTAGGTTACAGTTTTTAAAGAATGTTGGGCTTGGTTATTTGACTTTAAATAGAAGTGCTGGAACTTTAAGTGGTGGAGAAGCCCAACGTATTAGGCTTGCAACGCAAATTGGTTCTGCTTTAAGTGGTGTTTTGTATGTTCTTGATGAGCCTTCAATTGGTCTTCATCAACGTGATAATCAGAAATTGATTGATACTTTGAAGAATTTACGTGATTTGGGTAACACTGTTCTTGTTGTTGAGCATGATGAATCTACAATTAGAGAAGCAGATTACGTTGTTGATATGGGCCCAGGTGCTGGATCTCAAGGCGGTTATGTAATAGCACAAGGGACTCCCCAAGAGATTGAAAAGAATCCAAAGAGCATTACTGGGCAGTTCTTGGCTAAAAAAATAACAATTCCTATACCTCTTTTGCGCAGATCTGGTAATGGAAAGCATCTTAGAGTTATTGGTGCTACAAAGAACAATTTACATAATGTTGATTTTGATTTTCCTCTTGGAAAGCTTATTGTTCTAACTGGAGTTTCTGGTTCAGGAAAGAGTACTTTGTTAAATCAAATTCTAACTCCTGCATTGAAGAATATATTTAACAAAAAGTCGCAAACCTATGATGGTTATAGTAAGATTGAAGGTGTTGAAAATATAGATAAGCTTATTCACATTGACCAAAGTCCAATTGGCAAGACTCCAAGATCTAATCCTGCAACATATGTTGAAGTTTGGGGTGCAATAAGAAATCTTTTTGCTGAACTTCCTGAAAGTAGGGCTCGTGGTTACAAAAGTGGCCGTTTTTCATTTAATGTTGCTGGTGGTAGATGTGAGCACTGCCATGGAGATGGAACACTGAAAATTGAGATGAACTTCCTTCCAGATGTTTATGTTACTTGTGATGTCTGTAGGGGTAAGCGCTTTAATCAGGAAACATTGGCTGTAACATACAAGGGTAAAAATATAAACGATGTTCTTGAGATGACAGTAAGTGATGCTCTAGAGTTTTTCCAGTCTGTACCTACAATTAAGAGAAAACTGCAAACTCTTGAAAGTGTTGGTCTTGGTTATATTAAACTTGGCCAAAGTGCTCTTACATTAAGTGGTGGAGAAGCACAAAGAGTAAAACTTTCTCTTGAACTTAGTAAAATTGGAACTGGCAAGACGTTCTATATTTTAGATGAACCAACCACAGGACTGCATTTTGCTGACATTAAGAAACTAATGGAGGTTGTAAATAGGCTTGTAGATAATGGTAATACTGTTGTAATGATTGAACACAATCTAGATGTCATTAAACTTGCAGACTATATCATTGATCTTGGACCAGAAGGTGGTGATGGAGGTGGAAATATTGTAGCACAAGGTACACCAGAAGAAGTTTCTCTTTGCAAAGCCTCTTATACTGGATATTATTTAAAACAGATTTTATGAGTTCTAATAAAGCTACTTGGCTTGTTTTTATTTTACTTTTTCTCTTGGTGTTTAGCGCTTTTGCTTCTGAGACTGAAACTGTTGAAGTAGATAAGAATACAACCCATATTGTTATAGAGAATGCAGACAGCCTATATACTGTGGACAATCTAGTAGTTTTAAGTGGAAATGTAAGAATTTCGTTTCAACAGTCAAATTCATCAAAGAAAACATTAAAAGCAAACAAAGTTGTAGTTGAGCTAGACAAAAAGAAGATTGAAGCTTCAGGAGATGTTACTTTAGAAGATTCACAAAAGGGTGCTAGATCATTTAGTGGCCAAAGTGTTCTATTTGATTGGTCAAATTTAGATGTTGTAGTGTTTGATGGAATAAGCTCTACTCAAAGAAAAAACGCATCTGGTTCTACAGTAAGCCTTTATGCTTCAGGAGAGAAAGTTTCATATGATGGAAATAAAAACATTGTATTTTTTAATAATGGAAATATTGCTACAGCCTTAGAGGATCCATATTGGAGTATAAGAGCTTCAAAGATTTCTTTTTCAGGTTCCGATGTTTTTATAGATAATGCTGTTATAAAACTTGGACGAGTTCCTATTTTTTACTTTCCTGTTTTCTTTTACCCCGGTACAACCCTTTCTTTCAATCCTGCTATAGGAATCTCTAGTGATAAAGGCTCGTTTATAAACACAACAACAGAGTTATATGGTGTTTATACTAGAATTGGAACCAGTTCAAGCTCTAGTTCTTCATCTTCAGATTCTGACACTGTTTCAGCTACAGATTATTCTGCTTCTCTTTTATCTTTGTTGGATGATGGAGATTCATCTGCTAAGATTAAAGACGGTGTTGTATATAGAAAGGTTGAAGATGGCGAGGATCTTGGAAATTTAGAAAACTGGGCAAGAAAAACAGGTAGTTATTTTGCAATTTTTGCTGATGCTTACCAAGATCTTGGTCTTGCAGTTGGATATGATACAAACAATAGTCTTTTAGATGGAAAATTAAAGATTACATCTTCAGGCATTTTAGCTTACAATGCCTCAAAATACTCTTCATTTGCAAAAAAATTCAGGTATTATGTGGATTTAGGCCTTCAATTTAAGTTTTCTCAAGGTTCAATCTCTTTGAGTGCTCCTATATATAGTGACTATGCAGTTAAGAGAGATTTTCTTAACAGAAACACTGTCTTTGGACTAGATTCTGTATTAGGTGCAACACAAACTTTTCCAACTACATATAATACTGTAACAACTTATTCATGGAATTTAACGGGAAATGTCAGCTATAAGCTAGGCAGCATTTCTTTGAATCTAAGCTCAGTAAAAGCAGAAGTTAATTTTGAATTTGATAAAACACTGGAAGATGGAAAGTATATATACACTCCAAAAGTAAAGAGTGCAACTTTGCCAAGTCTTAGTTTTAGTTCTAGTGGTTCTTGGTCTCATACGTTTGAGCAAAAGGAAAATAAAACCCAAAATAATGAAGAGAGCTCAACTACAGAAAATACTAAGTCTAGTGATGAAAACACCACAGAAAATGAAAAAATAGAAATTGCTCTTACTCCATATGCAGCACCAACAATTGCAACAGCAAAAAAAACTAGCACAAAAGGGTCAATTAGCTATGGTTATACATTTAATGAGTCATTAGCAAACAAGTTTGTAGAAGAACTTGATCCTTATAGCTTTTACACAAATTCAACTGGAACAGTTTATATCAATGGCCAAAGCCCCGATACTTGGTTTAGCTTCTCAGAGACAATTAAGCCTCAATATTCTTTCAGTGTTGAAAACCTTAATAACAATAATAGCTTAACCAAGGTTAACAATTTAACTTTAAATTCAACATTAGTTGCAAAGCTTCCATTTTTAGGCCTTACATATAAACTATCCAACAAAATTTATTCTCTTAACACTAAAGAAGTTGGCTCCACTTTCACAGAAAGCTCAGGATGGGGCAAATGGCAAAAGTCCGATGTCTCTGAACATAGCCTTGAATTTAGTAAAAGTCTTTGGGCTTTCACTTTTGGCTTAAAGGGAACTTTTAAACCAGTTACGCAAAGCATAAAACCAAGTATGTCATTTAGTAAAAGCGGTTTTAGTGCCAGTGCAGATGTAACATTCAAAGAGAAAAATGAAACTCTTGAAACTGATACCGGAAATCTTTCTCTTGGATATTCAAACAGTAGTTTTAGCTTCTCTCTTAAAAATTCTTACTCATTTGCAAATAAGAATGATGCAGATTTATGGGAAGCATATTCTTTAACAGAAAGTACTTCTGCTAAATTTCTCTCTGGAAACTTATCATTAAGTCAGAGTGCAAGTTTTACAGGAAAATTTATACCTTCTTCATTAAACTTCTCTGTAACTCAGACATCAAGTCTAAGTTGGTTAAAATCAAAAGGCTCTGTTTCTTTGTCTTTAAAGCGTATAGATGATGAGCTGAAAGCCAATGTTCTTAATGTGAGTTTGGACAATGATATAAGTCCTGTCTATTTTTGGAAAAATAGAATTGGAGTAGAGTGTTCAGTTGATTTTTCTTTTGTATATAATTTTATAAATCCTTATAGCACAGCGTTTTCTGTTGCTTTTAAGATGGGGTTTGAGGTAGCTGAATTCCTATCACTCAACATAAGCATAAATAGTAGCAACAAGAGTTTTTATAGATATTTTGTAGATGGAAACTTTAGTTTTGATTCAATGCTTGAAGACTTGGTAAAATCTTTTGATTTCTTTGGAAATGGCAGAAAATCTACTGGGTTTAATCTTAGTTCATATAAGATAGAATTGGTCCATTATATGAGAGACTGGAATGCTTGTTTGAGTGCAGAAGGAAAGCTTTCAGCTAGAAGTGATGGCAAATTGATATGGTCACCTGTGTATAAGTTCTATGTAAAGTGGAATGCAATTCCAGAACTTAAGGTTGAGAAGACCATTGATACAAAGGAGGGTAACTGATGACCTCTTGTTATGTTTTTGAAGATACAAATGCAATGAGAGCTGTTTGTGGGCCTAATGATAAGAATATTTCTTATCTAGAAAAGATGTTACATTGCGTTTTATTTCTTAGAGGAAATAGATTGGAATGCCATGCAGAAAATCCAATTGATATTGAGATCTTCAATGGTCTCATTCCAAGACTAGTAACTCTTTCTTCAATAACAGATGACATAACTGAGCCTGAGATTCTTATGGAATATAAAGCTTTGCAAAGCTCTGCAAATCTTGATTCAGATGAAGATCAAAAACCTAAAAAAAGAACTTATATTCAAGTTTTAAATAAGACTGTTTATCCTAAAAGTCTTAACCAAGAAATGTACATTAAAGCTATGGAAAGCAGTCAAATTACTTTTGGTATAGGTCCTGCAGGTACAGGAAAAACTTTCTTGGCAATTGCCTATAGTTTGGGAGAATTATTGTCTGGAAGAAAGCAAAAGATAATTTTGACTCGTCCTGTGGTTGAGGCAGGAGAAAGCTTGGGTTTTCTTCCAGGTGATTTATCTCAGAAACTAAATCCTTATCTTAAACCGCTTTATGATAGTATGGAGGCTCTTATATCACCTGCAACCGTAAAAAGATTAGAGGATAGTGGAGCTATTGAGATTGCTCCTCTTGCATACATGAGAGGAAGAAGTATTCATAATGCATGTATAATACTTGATGAGGCTCAAAATACCACTAGAGCACAGATGAAAATGTTTCTTACTAGGATTGGAGAAAATTCTTGTGCTATAATAACTGGAGATGCTACTCAAATAGATTTACCAAATGCAGCATTAAGTGGTTTGATTCATGCAAGAAACGTGTTAAGAGATGTTGAAGGAATACAATTTTTGATGTTTAATGCTAAAGATACGGTCAGATCCCGTATTGTCCAAAGGATAATTGATGCCTATGAAAAAGAACACGATTGATCAGAGTAATAGAAGCTATATAAAAACTAGGATTATTTGTGTATTGATAATGATCCTTTTTTCTGTTGCTTTGCCAATAGCAATTAAATTAACTACAAGTTTAGGTTATTCTTCAATTTTCTCATCTTATTCTGTAGGTGAAATTGCAGATAAATCTGTATATGCCAAAAATTCAATTGACCTTATTGATTCAGATGAAACAGAGCTACAGAAGGAAATTGCACGTTTTAATGTTTATCCTGTTTTCTCTGTTTCTCCAATTAAAAGCATGAAAATGGTTGATAATGTAGATAAGGTTAGAACAGCTTTATCTAGTGGTGATTTTACAACCGCAGCTGACTTAGTTGGTTCCTCCTTAGCATCTAGTCTTCAGGAGGCTAATGATTCTACTGTCTATTCAATTTCCTATGATTTAGTAAATCAAATAACAGATAAAGGACTTTTTGATTCTGCTGAAATTGCAACAGTTAAAGAGCAAGGTTATACGGCTGTTACATTAAGCAATCAGCTTAGATCTGATGGTTCTTTAGGTTATGAAGAGTACTTGGATTTGGAAAGTGAAGATGTCTTAACATTGGATAATTTAGCTGAATACCTTTCTGATGAATTATCTGAAATTTCAGGTTCTCTTACGTCAAAGCAAGTTCTTTTGATAGAGTCTTTAGTTTCTAAAATTCTTGAGCCTAATGTTTCTTATGACGAATCTATAACTTCAAGGAGACAGAACCAAGCAGAAGATTCTGTCTCGCCTGTAATTATTTCTATTACAAAAGGAGACTTGCTAATTGAAGAAAATAGAGTAGTCACAGCTAAACAAATGGAGATTATAAACTTACTTGCAACTCAAAGTGGCGGGGTGACTGTTGTTGAAGTGGTAGGTTGGATTATCTTTGATGTTGTAGGTCTGATTTCTACATTTTATCTTTTTGGATTGCTATTAGGAAAGAAAGATCTTCATTACAGAGACTATCATATTCTTTTTGCAATTGGCTTTGTAATTTCAATTATTACAACATATTTTCTGATAAATGTTTCTTCAAGATTCAATGTTGAGTTTGTTGATTCGTATCTTCCAATTTTCTTCTTGCCACTGTTTATAACAATGGCAACAGGACATAAGCGTTTAGGCTTTATTTCTCTATTTGCATTAGGATTAGTTGTTGCAACTCTACCATCTTCTACAACTATGACGTTCTTTTACTGTCTAATATGCGGTAGTTGCTGTATACTTCTGATTAGATTCTGTAACAAGAGAATTGACATGGTTTACCAATGGTTCTTTTCTTGCATAATTTGTTGTGCTATAAGTGCTTTATTTGTCTTAATTGAGGGTCTACATATAGATAAACTCTTTGTGACTTTAATTGGTGTTCTTTTTAATCTTTCAGTTGCATATATTCTTGTTTCTGTGTTTATGCCAATAGTTGAGAATGTTTTTAATCTTCCAACAATTTTTAGACTTTACGAGTTAGCCTATGGTAGCAGTCCACTTTTGGACCGTCTTTCTCAAGCTGCTCCTGGAACATACAGCCACAGTCGTGCAGTTGCAGATTTGGCAGATGCTGGAGCTAGAGCCATTGGTGCAAATGCTTTACTTGCCCGCGTAGGTGGTCTTTACCACGATATTGGTAAAATAGAACATCCTGAGTATTTTGTTGAAAATCAAAGTGGTGTTAATAAGCATGACGATATTAGCCCAAGTCTTTCTGTTGCAGTTATTAAAAGTCATGTTAAGGTTGGTTCTGATAAGGCACGTGAGGCAGGTCTTCCACTTGAAGTTGTCAAAATTGTAGCAAATCACCACGGTAATGATGTCATTCAATTCTTCTTCCACGAAGCACTTGAGGCCCAGGCAGCTTCACAAGACAATAAAATGGAGGAGGTTAAGGCATCTGATTACTCGTACAACGCAGATGTCCCAGACTTCCCAGAATGCGCTATAGTAATGTTAGCCGATAGCGTTGAAGCTGCTTCTAGAACTGTTACTCCAAACGCTGGAAAGTATGCCAAACTTATTGAAAGTATTTTCTTGGGCAAAATTGGACGTGGTCAGTTAGATAAGAGTGGACTTACTATGAACGATATCAAAACTCTTGCTGATTCGTTTGTTAAAACACTTGTTGCTAAAAACCATTCACGTATTGAATATCCAGATGATGATGAAGATTAAAAATTGAGGCTGTTATGTCAAATATTATTGATGTCTACTATGATACTGATGCTTATCAATCTTTTGCACCAGAAGATTTTGTTTTAAGTTTTCTAGAAAGAGTTCTCTCTCAAGTAGGACTTTCTAATGTTGAATTTTCCGTTACATTTGCAACAGAAGATCATATTCATAAGCTTAACAAAGAGTATAGAGACATTGATGATAGCACTGATATCTTAAGCTTTGCAGCTGAAGATGAAGACCCAGATGAGACACCGTTTTTTGTTGAAAATGATGAAGCTAGAATTTTAGGTGATATGGTTATTTGCCCAGAAGTTTTATATTCAAATGCTCAAGCCTTTGGGGTTCCAAAAGAAGAAGAATTGAGAAGATTATTGATTCATGGTGTTCTACATCTTTCTGGCGAAAATCACAGCACAAATGATAGTTCAGAGCCCATGTTAATTCATCAAGAAGAGATTCTTAGAGCTTGTTCTGAGAAATGAGACCTTCTTTTATAGACTTCACTGCATCATCTAAAACTGTAGAGATTACATAGTATTTAGGAGCATATGAGCCAATATATATCAAATATTTTTGGCTATCATTGCCAATTACGGCTATTGTTGAGCTGAGTGAACTATCTTGGCTTACATAAAGAGCGCTTTCATCCAAACTGTTGTTTGCTTTGTTATTTGTGTTGTGATTGAGTATGTCTTTTATGACTTTTACTTGATCTACGTAGGTTCCTTCATAGTAGAAACTTCCAACTAATGTAGTCATGAAAGAAGTATTTGATATGCTGTTTAAATCATAAAAAGGATAATAAGAGGCACCTAAAATTTCATTGTTTGACAAGTCAACTATTTGAGCTATTACATAATCTGGACTTTGCAGTTCATAAATGTTCTGAACCGCAAGGTCTATAAGGTATTGAACATCCAAGTCTATTGTAAGCACTAAATCTTTTCCATATGTTGTACTTGTATTGTATTCTGCCTGTGGAAAGAGTTGTTGCTGATAAAGAATTTCTAGGTTGTTTATTAGCTGTGAAGCATGAAATTGTGCAGGGT
>CAVEGR010000067.1:0-2019 GCA_963615565.1 Phocaeicola massiliensis
GATTCGAACCAATGACCCACGCCTTAAAAGGGCGTTGCTCTACCTACTGAGCTAGTGGCCCGTAACAACAACGTGAGATTAACAAATTGAGTGCTTCATTGTCAATACTCTCCTCTTAAAAAATTGTACGCCAAAAATAATCTCCTAGACCAAACTTTCTAAGACCCGTAGCTTTGATGATGTCATAAGTGTTCAGAGTGGGTCTATCTTCATAATCTGCAATTGAGCGTGCAAGCAGTACAGTTCCAAGGCGCCCGCGGGTGTCTTGCGGGAAATTGCAACTGCCTGAACGGGAAAAATCTTCAAAAATAGCAAGTTCTTCCTTGAGAGTTTGAACTGCTTTAATAGATGAAATGGCTTGGCTATTGTATGAGACATCTTCTATATATTTATAGCGGGCACGTTGTCTTTGCTGACTTAAAAGGATTTTATCAATGTAGTAGCTGTCTGGTTTTGCTTCTATGCTTGAGTTTAAACTAGACAGCATGCCAGATAGTATATTGGTTTCTTGAATAGGGAGCCTGATGTCAAAGCGTTCAATTATTGGCCTACCAATCTTGCTCCAGTAGTTTTCAATTTTCTTTGCAGTGCAGGCGCAAAGAGAATGGTTACTGCCCAAGGCCCCGCAGGGGCAGGGGTTCATATTTGCTATTACAATAAAATCATCGCTGGTTGTTGATGTTTTGTTGTCCATGAAAGTTCTAACAGAGTCTAGTGTTTTTGAATTGTATGCATTAAGTTCGTCTAATATTAATGTTCCTCCATTTAATAAACTTTGTGAATTAAAACCTTTACTTGAAAGAATCTTGTATGTGTTGGTTGCACTAGAGTCATGAGGTAAGATAAGAGAGATTGGTTTAGGGGTTAATCTGTTTTCCACGGCATGGGCTCTTTGTAGCAATAATAAGATTTTATTGCTTAGCATTGTTTTTCCCACTCCGGGAGGGCCAAAGAGGAGCATGGAATGAAAGCCAGAACTTGCCATTGCGAGTATTTCTTTTTCTTGTTCAAGTCCAATGACATCTTCAAAAATTGGTTGATTGGCATTTTCTACCATGGAAGGCTGTTCTTTTATATCAAGTGCCTTGAGACATGCTGTCATAGCTTCAAGCAAGGTTGAAGCATAAATCACGCCATTTGAATTGCAGGGGAGGGAGTCAAAAATATCGGGATTAGAGAGAGTGGTGGAGCGTGGGAGGATGCAGAGGTTGCAGGCGAGTTTGCGCGCGCTGGAGAGAGTGGCGGCGAGGTGTTTGGAGGGGAGTAGGCGGCCGTCGAGGGCAAGTTCGCCGAGGGCGAGGAT
Source organism: Phocaeicola massiliensis (assembly GCA_963615565.1). Classification (GTDB taxonomy): domain Bacteria; phylum Spirochaetota; class Spirochaetia; order Sphaerochaetales; family Sphaerochaetaceae; genus UBA9732. Next base: position 1,304 of record CAVEGR010000067.1, read on the forward strand.
GCGGAGGTCGCCAGTGAGGGGTTTGCCTTGCATGGCTTTGCAGAGCACAATTGCGAGGGCCATGGGGAGGTCGAGCGTGGTGCCGTCTTTGGGGATGTCCGCGGGGCAGAGGTTGAGGAGAACGCGATTTTGGGGAAAGCTGAAGCCCGATATTTTTAGTGCGTTGCGTATTCTGTCTTTGGCTTCTTTGACTGGCGTGCCGGGGAGGCCGGTGATATCGAAGCCGGGGAAGCCGTTTCTGATGGAGCAGTCTACTTGAATTTCTAGACCGCCGTAATTGGTTGGCATGTAGCCAAATACTGTTGCTTTGTTCATAAGCACCTCTCTATTTATTAGTACAAAAAAAATTTTAAAATTATTGTGTTTGTTTGAGTGTAAAAGTTAACTTGTTGTTATATATGGAATTATTGTGATAGTGGCGGTCTCTTTTTAAGCAATTTGAGGCCAAGTTTAGGAAAATAAAAAAAATTGAAAAAAATTGTTGACAGAAAAATCTCTTTGTGGTATCTTCACTGAGCGTGCCAAAAGGTACGATGAAAAGTTCTTTACATTGATAACGAAGGAAAGATGAATCATGGAAGCTATGAGGGCTTCCTAGTCAATTCGATGACGAACAGAATACGGTGGATAAAATAACACCGGTGTTCGGGAGCGTATCCGAGAGGATACGGAGTTGACAGGGTTGAACAAGATAATTTAGCCGGTCTTAGGACCGG
>CAVEGR010000068.1:0-17685 GCA_963615565.1 Phocaeicola massiliensis
GAATCTTTAAATTGGCCTTTTCGTTTCTTTGAATTACTAAATCATCCTTAGAAATTTCAACTTCTTGACCATCTCCAAATTCAACTTTATGCTTAAGTCCTTCCAGTAAAGAAGAAATATGTTCACTTCTGAAATCCTGAATCTTTGAAGCAACTTCCTTCATGGCTTTTCCAAGTTTAGAGCCAAGAACTTTAAAATTAGCCTTTGCTGTATAATCTACCAACGAAGATTCATTGCCATGAATCTCAACAGATTTAACATTAAGCTCTTCAGCAATAATTGAGGCCATATCCTGAAGTATTTTTCTGTCCTCTTCATTTCTATCAACAAGGAAGAGTTTTTTAAGAGGTTGTCTATTCTTTAGGTTATTAGCACTTCTTAATGATCTTCCCATTGTGATAGCCTGAACTGTGAGATTCATCATTTTTTCAAGGGCATAGTCTCTATGTGAGGCATCATATTTAGGATAATCACAAAGATGAATGCTCTCTGGATCTGAAGAAGTTTTTAGATTTTGATAAATTTCTTCACAGATGAATGGAAGAATTGGACAAGCAAGTTTAACAAAAGTCATAAGAGTCTTATAAAGAGTATCATAAGCCATTTTCTTATCGCCATCATTTTCACTCTTCCAGAATCTTCTTCTACTACGTCTGATGTACCAGTTATTTAGGCTATCCATAAAGCTTAGTAAATATGAGCAAGCTCTCTGAATATCGTACTTATCAAGCGCATCATCCATGTTGAATGTCAGCTCTTCAACTGTTGAAATCATCCACCTATCAAGTGGGTTCTTTAAATCCTCAAAAGCTGTCTCACTTGGAGTGTAACCATCAATGTTTGCATAAGTTACAAAGAATGAATATGCATTCCAAAGAGGTAGGATAATAGATTTAAGAACATCTTTGACCATTTGATCAGAGAATTTAAGGTCATCGGCATGAACAGCTGCGCTATTCATAAGTGCAAATCTCAGGGCGTCTGCGCCGTATTGATTGACTAGTAGCATTGGATCAGTGAAGTTTCCTTTGCTTTTTGACATCTTTTCGCCGTCTTCTGCAAGAATAATGCCGTTAACTACGCAATGTTTGAACGCAGGCTCGTCAAAAAGCGCACTGGCCATGACTGTTAATGTGTAAAACCAACCACGTGTTTGATCTAAACCTTCACAAATAAAATCAGCTGGGAAGATTTTCTCAAACCTTTCTCTGTTTTCAAACGGATAATGAAGTTGAGCATAAGGCATGCTACCACTTTCAAACCAACAATCCAGAACATCTGGAACTCTTCTCATTGTTCCCTTTCCATCTGGACTTGGCCAAGTGAGTTTATCAACATTATGCTTATGAAGATCTTCAACCTTTTGACCACACTTTTCTTCAAGTTCTGCAATTGAGCCAATAACTTCAATATAGTCAGAGCCGTCACATTTCCATACTGGAATTGGATTTCCCCAGAATCTATTTCTTGAAATTGCCCAGTCTCTTGCTCCTTCAAGCCACTTTCCAAAACGTCCGTTCTTTAGATGCTCAGGAATCCATGTAATCTTTTGGTTGTTAGCAACCATACGGTCTTTAATCTTTGTTACACTTACATACCAGCATTCCATTGCTCTGTAAATCAAAGGACTTCCGGTTCTCCAGCAGAAAGGATAACTATGAAGATAGTTTTCTCTCTTAATGAGTTTACCCTCTTCTTTAAGTCTTGCAATGATTGCTTTATCTGCATCTTTAACAAAGATTCCCTGATAATCTGGAACTTCAGATGTAAACTTACATTCATCATCAATTGGGCAGACAACAGGAATACCAGTTCCCTTTAAAACGTTATAGTCATCTTCACCAAAACCTGGAGCAGTATGAACAATACCACAGCCATCATCTGTTGTAACATAATCTCCAAGAACTGTGACAAATGCGCCTTTTTCATAAAGATTTGCAAAGAAGTTAAACAATGGCTCATAACGCATTCCTGCAAGCTCACTACCCTTGTATTTTTCAAGAATTTGGTAAGCATTTTCATCTTTATAATAAGCACTAAGTCTAGCCTCTCCAAGGATATACTTATCACCAGATTCTTTATCAAGAATTTTGACGTAGTCAATGTTTGGCCCAAGAGCTAGAGCAAGGTTGGATGGAAGCGTCCATGGAGTTGTTGTCCAAGCCAAGAAGTAAGTATCATCTGTACCCTTAACTTTGAATCTAACTGTAATAGCTGGATCTGTTACATCTTTATATCCACCAAGGTTAACTTCCATATTTGAAAGAGGACAACCAAGGCCGGGGCTGTAAGGAAGAATATTATAACCTTTATAAATTAAGCCTTTATCATAGAGAGATTTAAACACCCACCAAATACTCTCCATGAAGGTTTTATCCATAGTTTTATAACCATGATCAAAGTCAACCCAACGGCCCATTCTGTTGATAGTATGTTTCCATTCATTTGTAAATCTCATCACGCTATCACGGCATTTGTTGTTATAATTTTCAACTCCATATGCTTCAATTTCTTTAGCGCTTGAAATTCCAAGTTCTTTCTTCATAAGGTTTTCAACTGGAAGACCATGGCAGTCCCATCCCCAGTTGCGAACAACTCGCTGACCCTTCATGGTCCTATATCTTGGAATAATATCTTTAATTGTCCCTGGCACAAGGTGACCATAATGTGGCAGTCCTGTTGCAAACGGAGGACCATCATAGAATGAGAACTCATTATCGGCAGGTCTATTTTCTACCGATTTCGTAAAAATTTCATTGTTATTCCAAAATTCTAGAATTTTTTCTTCCATTTTGGGGAAATCTTGTCTTGGATCAACGCTCTTAAACATTTTTATCTCCACAATTTAGCGGTTTTTGAAAAATTATAACGCTTTTCTTCTTTTTATACTACCAAGGTTTTTGTAAAAAACTGTAGCACATTCCAAAAATAAGAATTTTGATATACTATTAAAGCCATGGCAATAGAAAATATAAATATAACTGCACTCAACTCTACACAAAAGCCAGTCTATCCAGTTCCAAATAAAGTTCAAGAATTTGGAAATTTCTTTGCACTGAACGGATTTAGCCTCTACATTGTAGGAGGTGCCATACGCGACTACCTCATGGGAATTGACAACAGTGATTATGATTTCTGCACTAATGCCACACCGCAACAAGTTATTGGGCTCTTTAACAAAGTCATCCCCACTGGGCTTAAACATGGAACAGTCACAGTCCTCTTCAAGGGCGAAAGCTATGAAGTCACCACATTTCGTAGCGAATCTGATTATACAGACGGTCGTCATCCGGACAACGTCACATATATCACAAACCTTCATGAAGACCTCTCGCGGCGCGATTTCACTATCAACGCCTTTGCTGCAAATTGCACAGACGGCACAATCACTGACGACTTTGATGGTCTGACAGATCTCTCTAAACATCTTGTGCGCGCCATTGGCAACCCAACGGAACGCTTTAAAGAAGATGCATTACGCCTTATGCGTTTAGCCCGATTTTGCTCAAAATTAAATTTTGAGCCGGAATCTAGTACTCTAAACGCAGCATGTGAGCTTTCTTCTTTGATTGTAAATGTCTCAAAAGAACGTATCTATGATGAATTATCAAAAATTCTAATGACTAAAAAACCCTCTGTAGGACTACGAATATTAGAAAAAACAGGAATATTAAATCTCATTCTACCTGAAGTAACTGCTTGCAAAGAAATAAAACAGGTCAAGGTTAATGCATCCAATGTTTTAGAACACACCTACCTGTGTGTAGATGAAGCTGCTAAAGCTGGCTATAGCTTAAATGTTCGTCTTGCTGCCCTACTTCACGATATTGGAAAACCTTCCACTCAAACCAACAATAAATTTGGAATAATGAGATTTCCAAACCATGAAAAGATTGGATCCCAGATGGCTGAAAAGGTTTTAAAGAGACTCAAATGTTCAAATCAAACAATTTCAGAAGTCTCTCTTTTAATAAGAGAACACATGGCCAAAGACAGTAGACCTTGGACAGACGGAGATGTAAAGCGTTTTATACGCAGAGTTGGAAAAGATAATCTTACACAAGTATTTGAACTTCAGTGGTGCGATCAAATTGCTTCTACTGGTGTACGTTGGAATGAAGAATATGAAAATCTACTTCCTCGTATAGCAAAACTTATAAACGACCCTATGAGCCTTTCTGAACTTGCTATATCAGGAGATGATTTAAACGCAATTGGTATTCCAAAATCAAAAGAAATGGGAGAAATTCTAAATAAATTATTGGAAATGGTGATTGACTACCCAACTCTTAACCAAAAAGAGATACTCTTAAATCAAGCTAAGTTGTTGCAAGGCTAACTTAGCTACATTTTGCTCAGCATCCTTCTTATTATGCCCACCTGCTGGACCATAAACTTGTCCATGAACAGAAACAGTATAGAAGAAAGTTTGATCATGCTCAGGGCCTGTTGTATTAGTTAATTCATATACAGGAACCTTTCTATAACGTTTTTGAGCATATTCTTGAAGCAGTGTTTTATAATCCTGTTTAAACTTATTATTTATTGTAGCATCAATAATTGGCATCAAGTTTTTAAGAATAAAAGGCCTGACAATATCCATACCTTGATCAAGGTAAATAGCAGCAAAAACAGCTTCCATGCAGTCTGCAAGTATAGCTTTCTTAAACCTACCACCGGTGCGTTCTTCACCAACTCCAATTACAAGATATTTATCAAGCTCAAGCTTCTTTGCAACAATTGAAAGAGAATCTTCACTAACAACAACACTTCTAATTCTAGTACAGTCACCCTCATCCCCTTCAAGATTTTCATACAGCCATTTAGAAACTACTACAGAAAGCACGCTGTCACCAAGAAACTCAAGCCTCTCATTATCACAAACTTTATAAGACTTAACTTCATTTGCATAAGAAGAATGAGTAAAAGCTGTGCTTAAAATAGAGATATCGTTAAACTTTATTCCAATATTCTCTTGAAATAACAAAAGCTCCTCAATCCTCTCTTGGGGGATTTGCGGAGCCTTATTCAATTTGCTATAAGACATATCTCAAAATCAAAAATTAAAGAATAGAAGCCAAGTAATCAACTGCCTCGCCAACAGTCTCAAAGGTTCTACCCTTTTCATCTGGAACTCTAATGTCAAATTCTTCTTCAAAACCGCCAACAAGATCCAAAATGTCCATACTGTCAGCCTTAAGGTCATTAACAAATGAAGATTCCATTGTAATTGAGTCCTCATCAACAGCAAGCTTATCAGCAATGATTGCTTTAACTTTATCAAAAATTACACTTTTGTCCATTTATTACTCCTCATCTGGATTGATAATCTGCTCGCCTTTATAATATCCACACTGTGGGCAAACACGATGTGGCAGAATAAGCTGTCCACACTTTGTACACTTTGAAAGGGTTGGAGCCTGAAGCTTCATGTTAGCAGATTTTCTTGCAGCTGCTTTAGCCTTAGATGTTTTATATTTTGGTGTCGCCATATTCTACCTCTATTTTAATGATATTCTTTTTCTACAACATTGTGAGAATATAGAAAAACAGTGTTTAAGTCAACAGTTTTGATAAACCTATTCACGCTTTTGATTTCAGGCCTAATTTTGCATCTAAAGCATCTATGACCACCTGAGGAACCATAGCGGAAATATCGGCTCCAAAGCTAGCCATTTCCTTAATTGTAGAGCTTCTTATGAGAAAATAATTAGGATTGGTAGGCATAAAAAGCACTTCAATATCGGGACAAATTTGCTTATTGGTTTCAGCTAACTCAAATTCGTATCCAAAATCAATTTGGGAGCGCACCCCACGAATCATAATGCCAATATTGTGTTGTCTCGCAAAGTCCACAACAAGGCCCGGCCAGACATGAATCTCTACGTTATCATAATCTCTAAATATATCTTCCATGAAAGATTTACGCTCAGAAGCACTGAAAAGTGTTTTCTTGTTAATATTATCTGCTACAACAACATACACCTTTTTATAGAGGGCAGAACACCTTTGAATAATATCAATATGTCCAAGTGTTGGAGGATCAAAGGTTCCAGGAAACATTGCAAAATCTGGTCTCATTGTTTTGCAGCCTCAACTTGTTTTTTCATCTCATTAAAAGCCTCGTTAGACTCATACTGGATTTTAGTTTTGATTGTATATTTACCTTCAAAATCCTTAGAAACAACTGCAAATGTACCATGTCCAATATAAGAAACAGAATCAGGGGCCTGTACATTTTCTTGCGCCTTAATTTTATCTATAACGCAATCAAAATGACTATATCCACCACTAGGTTCACTAATTGCCTCTGCAAACGATTCAATAGGCTCACCACAAATAGCACATGCAGGTCTAGGCTCCATCACCTGTGGAACAACTAAATCATTAAGCGCAACATGACGTCTCACTGGTTTAGCTTGACTTTGCATATCAACTGAATTTTGTGAACTTTGCATAGCAGCATCCGGTTTCTTTGCCTTCTGCCTTCTTTTTCTTCTGTTTTCCACTAGAAAACTCCTTCATAGTAGGTAACATCACCACCAGTGACAGATGCAACATCAAAACGCATCACCACGCACCTACATTCACCATAAACCTTATTCAAATAATCAATTGCAGTCAACTGTATACGCCTCTGCTTTTGCCCATCCACCATGCAATTAAGCTCCTGCGGCAACCACTTCTGACTAAGCGATTTCACTTCCACAAAGCACAAGATCTCATCCTTACACGCAATTATATCCACCTCCCCCTCTCTACACCGATAATTTCGCTGTAGCACTTCATATCCATGCTTTTTCAGATACTCAGACACCATCTGTTCACATTGTCTTCCCCTTTCGTTCATGCTTTACTCCTCCAATCAGAAATTTGATCTCTAGCCGTTCAATAAACCTGCAGTCATATATAGACTGGGACCACTGGGTACACTGGGTACACTGGGTACACTGGGTACATTGGGTACACTGGGTACATTGGGTACATTGGGTACATTGGGTACACTGGGTACATTGGGTACAATCCAGGCTACACTGACCACACTGACCACACTGGCTACACTGGGCACACTGGGCACACTAGCTACAATCCCGGCTACACAGGCTACATTGGCCACTCCGAGGACATCCACCACACTGGGCACATTGACCACATTGACCACATTGACCACACTGGGCACACTGGCTACAATCCCGGCTACACAGGCTACACTGACCACACTGGCTACATTGAGCACATTTGCCACTTTGACTAGGTTCACTATAAACATTACGCAACTTACACTCTATAAAACAGTGATAAAATCTTGGTTTAGCCAAGACTTTGACACATTCGATTTAAACAAACTATCGTTATCGGTCTGAGTCCAATCTCTATACTGGGTTAAAGCCAACTGTTTCACGCCAGATATGTCATTTTCATTGAAGAGTCTATAAAGTTCCTCAACAGACATTCCAAACAAAGTTTGATAAACCCTTCTATCATAAGGTTTTGTCAGGTTTCCATTTTCCATAAACCAAAAGCAACTAAATGGAACAAATCCTTTATTCAAAATCACATTTTTAGCATTGTCAAACACGTACTTTGAAACAACATATAATCCTACAATGTCATGAATAGCTCGATAATATGGAGTTGACTCAAACACGCGACGCCCATAAGCATATTTTTTAGGATTCTTTTTCCTAAGTCTCCGAGCTACAGCGGTGTTAACAAGTCTAATTACTGTTGCAATATTCTCCCAATTATTAGCAAGTAAAATGTCGTGAGTATGGTTAGAAAGAACAACAGAGAATAGGATCACAACATTGTACATAGTACAAATTCTGCAAAGTAAATTTTCTCTATACCTTGCTAGATCGTTGTCGTAGATATTATCTCTGTTTGATGCCCTTTGAACAACATGATAAAACCTTCCATTTTTATCAATGGGTTTAAGGACTGGAATTTCATTGCTAGGTTGTGCTGAACTCATTAAATCTTCAAACTTCACCATGATGTGTGCTCCTTTTATTTGTCTCTATAAATAAATACAAATAAACAGTAGCATTCCATTGCGAAATTTAAGCACTATTTGAAAAATTCTTAACTTTTTTCTTAAATTGACACCTTTGTAACCTGAATTGTGGCCAGTGTGACCTGGATTGTACCAAGTGTGGTGGTTGTACTACTTGTGTTTAATGTGGCCAGTGTAGCGGACCTAGCACTTGTAACCAACGTGGCACTTGTAGCACTTGTACTGGTTGTCCCCAGTGTCGCCCAAAATGTAGCCAGCGTTATGAGTGTTGTGGGTGTTGTGGATGTTACGAGTGTTGTGGGTGTTGTAGGTACGGCCCATGCTGCAGTGACGCTGTAATACACCCAAGATTCAAAGAAAAAGGCGGAAGAAAACTCCTCCGCCTTGATACACGCGTAAACACGCTTGAAACACGCTTGATACACGCGTAAACACGCTTGAAACACGCATAATATATACGAGAATACAGAAACTCAGATTCCCTTGTGGCCACGAATCTGCTCAGGAACCTTAGCTGCTTTACCAACTTTATCTCTGAGGTAGTAGAGCTTAGCTCTTCTAACACGGCCACGTCTTACAACCTCAACCTTTTCAACTCTTGGAGAGTGAAGAGGGAAAATTCTCTCAACGCCAACACCATAAGAAAGCTTTCTTACAATAAAGGTTCTTCTGATACCAGAATTGTTCTTAGCAATAACAGTTCCTTCGTAAACCTGAACTCTTTCTGTGTTACCTTCAACAATCTTGAAGTAAACCTTGACAGTATCACCAACGTGGAAATTCTCGGCGTCCTGCTTCATCTGTTCTTGTTCAATAGCCTTAATTAAGTCCATTTTAAACCCCTTGGTCAATTAAATTAATTTCTTTTAACAACTTACTTGTCTTATCATCAAGAAGTCCCTCCTTGATAGCTTTCTCAAGTAAGTCCGGCCTATTAGACAAAGTCTTTTCCAGCCGTTTCTGTAGCCTCCACTTCTCTATATTGGCATGATGACCAGATAAAAGAATTTCTGGAACATCCATTCCGCAATAGGATTCTGGTCTAGTATATTGTGGGTATTCCAATAACGGACCAGTGAAGCTCTCCTCGTCAAGCGAGGAATCTGTGATAACTCCGTTTATCAGCCTATAAACAGCATCAATTATCACCAAGGTAGCTACTTCCCCTGAAGAAACTACGTAGTCACCAATGCTAATTTCATCATCTACATAACGGTCTATTATCCGTTGATCAATACCTTCGTAGTGACCACAGATAAAAACTAACGCAGGTTCTTGGCTAAGTTCCCTTGCATAGTCTTGCGTCAACCGTTTGCCTGATGGCGATGCATAGATAACTCGTTTGTTCATGGCATCAACGTTGTTCAGTGCTTTGAAGAGCGGTTCAGGTTTAATGACCATACCTGCACCCCCACCAAAGGGTGAATCGTCACACTTGTGATGCTTGTCAAGCGCATATTGTCGCCAGTCTATTAAGTTATATGTGACCAGCCCAGCCTTGACAGCACGTGCCATGATTGAATTCGTGAAGAATCCTTGGAGCATTTCTGGAAAGAGCGTTAGGACTTCAATATTCATTCAATATTCATCCTAAGAGTTCCCTCTTTAGTAGTCTAATGGTTCCTTTTTCCAAGTTTACATCCGATACAAATATACCTTTCATATATGGTACCAGATATTTCTTTCCATCTGAGGCAAGAACTTCAAGCAATAATGCTTGGGCACCCTCAATGGAACCAACTACCTCTCCAACTTCTTCATTCTCGTATACAAGCTTCATACCCGGAAGGTCTGCTATGTATACCTCTCCCTTGCCTAATCTACTGGCCTGTTCTCTGGGTACCAGAATGTCCCATCCAGAAATAAAGCGAGCATCTTCAGGACTATCAATTCCTCTAAACTTAACAAGAAGTTCGTCAGAATGATTAAGAACCTGTTCAATTTCCGCTTTTCTGCTTTTGCCCTCACGTTGAAGAGAAACCTCTTTTAGTGAAAAGAAATGTTCAAAGTCATTGGAATAAGGTTTAACCTTAACAAAACCTTTCACACCATGTGGAGCTCTAACAATTCCGGTTGCAAGGACCTGTTTCATACCCAATCAGTCCAGAATTTCAAGGCTAGTGTGCTTGCCGGTTTTCATTGTTGTAGCACTAAGAATAGTTCTTAAGGCTTTAGCAATTCTACCCTGCTTGCCTATGACCTTGCCCAAATCATCCTGAGAAACTTTCAGCTCAAGTATGGTGGACTTTTCGCCCTCCACAACATTCACTTCAACAGCTTCTGGATGGTCAACGAGCGATCTGACGATGTATTCGACCAGTTCCTTTTCCACGGGCTCAGTCCTTTACAGGAGCCTTAGCTGTGGCTGGAATTCCCTGTTTTGCCAAAAGCATCTTAACTGTATCTGATGGCTGTGCACCAACACCAATCCAGTAAGCAACTCTCTCAGCATTAATGCTAATCTGGTTCTCACTCTCTACTGGATGATAGAAACCTATCTCCTCAAGAGGCTTACCCTTATTTGATTCCCTAGAATCCATAACTACAACTCTGTAGTATGGTCTCTTCTTTGTACCAAGTCTTTTCAATCTGATACCAACGCTCACGTCAATTCCTCCTACGAATCTCAGTTCATCCCCATCTGCTTCATTAAAGCAGCCTGGTATTTTTTATTTTTAGCGAGCTTCTTCATATTCAGCCGCATCTTTTCAAACTTCTTAAGTAAGTGTCCAACCTCACCTACAGACGTTCCACTACCCTTTGCAATTCTTTTCTTGCGAGCCGGACCAATTATATAGATATTTTGTCTTTCTTGGAAGGTCATTGACTGGATAATTGCTTTTTCTTTTCGCAATTCTGCAGTGTCAACATCATCTTCTGAAACATTTCCTTTTGCACCAGGAATCATTTCAATCAATTTTCCAACTCCACCCATCTTGGTCATGTTTTCCAACTGATCCAAGTAATCCTGAAGATCAAAGGTGTTTTTGGCCATCTTTTCCTGAAGCTTTTGCGCCTTTTCAAGGTCATAAGTCTCCTGTGCCTTCTCAACCAACGACACAATATCGCCCATGCCCAAAATACGACTTGCCATGCGGTCTGGGTAGAAAGGCTCAAGGTCCTCCATTTTCTCACCAACAGCAATAAACTTAATTGGCTTGCCCACAACTTCTCTAAGAGACAGCGCAGCACCACCACGGGTATCGGAATCAAATTTGGTCAGAACAACACCAGAAATGCCAACTTTCGCCTCAAATTCCTGTGCTATTGTCACCGCATTCTGGCCCGTCATTGCATCGGCCACAAAAAGCGTCTCATCTGGGTTTAGTGCACGACTTATGTCTTGAATTTCCTGCATCATGACATCATCCAGGTGCATACGGCCCGATGTATCTACAATCAAAACATCATATTGTTCACGTTTAGCTTTTTTAAAAGCATTAGTAGCAACTTGCACGGCATTCTTTGTATCAGTTTCTGCATACACAGGAACATCTACCTGCTGGCCAAGAACTTGCAATTGAGTAATAGCTGCAGGTCTAACCAAGTCACAGGCGGCCATCATAACTCTACGGCCCTGCTTCTTAAGCATCAAAGCAAGCTTTGCGCTGGTAGTAGTCTTACCAGAACCCTGAAGACCCATCATAAGAATAACAGTGACAGTATCCGGCCCCTTTAGCTTCAAAGCTTGATTCTCAGGATCTCCAAGAAGTTGAACCATCTTGTCATAGACAACCTTGACAAACTGCTGACCTGGATCAACAGCCTTGAGAACCTTGTCTCCCAAAGCCTCTTCCAAGGTTCTATTGACAAAACGCCTGACAACTCTAAGATTGACATCAGCATCCAAGAGAGCCATTTTGATTTCTTCAACAGCATCCTGAACATTCTTTTCACTTATCTTAGACTTACCAGATATAGAACGTATAATAGATGAAAATTTATCACTTATTGAGTCAAACATAACTTACGAATTATCCATGAATTAACACATCATGTCAATTTGAAACCTTACCCTTTGAGCTCATCATATGTCTTGTCAATGTCTTTAATATCCTCAATGCGGTAGCCAATCATCTTGGAGACTCCAAGCTCCTGCTGAGTAACACCTAAAAGACTATTAGAACCCAAGACAGTATTCTTGTTGTGTGTAATGATAATAAACTGGCTCTTGTCATCAAATTTCTCAAGAACGCGCAAGAAAGCACCAATATTTCTAGCATCAAGAGCAGCATCAATTTCATCTAGAACACAGAAAGGAGAAGGCTTGACCATATAAGTAGCAAAAAGTAATGCAACAGCAGTCATAGAGCGTTCACCACCAGAGAGAAGTTGCATATTCAATAATTTCTTGCCAGGTGGTTGAGCAAAAATATCAATACCAGATTCAAGAATATTCTCATCATCAGTAAGCCTAAGTTCAGCCCTACCTCCACCAAAGAGAGTACTGTACATCTCTTGGAAGTTATCCGCAATTTGCTTGTAAGTCTGAAGGAACAATTCTTCACTTTGACGCTTAATCTCAGCAATAACTTCTTCAAGATCAGATTTTGCCTTGTTGAGGTCATCCATATTCTTGCTATAGAAATCAAAGTTCTTTTTAGCCTCGTTATACTCATCCTCAGCCATGTAGTTGATATATCCCAAATCCTGAATACGTTTTTTAACAGAATCAAGTTCACTCTTAATATCGTCTACAGAAGCAGTGATCTCATGGTCATTAAATTCTTTAAGACTCTTACCAGTATTATCAAAGAATTCTTTATATCTATCCTGAATTTGAACACCAAGACTACGGACATTCTCAATAGCTGTAGCAATCTCCCCAATAAGTTCTTGACGTCTATTGAACTTTTCTTGGAATTGAGAATTTTCAGAAGCAATCTTTTCAGACTTTTCCTCTATAGAAGAAGTCAAATCTCCAATCTCAGTCTTAATCTGTTTGATGTCCTCTTGAGCCTCTTTCTTTCTATTTTTCACATCATCTATCATTTCTAGGACTTCGTTAACCTTATCCTGCTCAGCCTCAAGAGAGTGCGAAGCATCAGAAAAATCAAACTCCATCTGTTGAATACTCTGTTTTAACTCAGCAATAGAATCTTTTAAGGCCTTATGCTGGGACCTAAACTGAATCTCATCATCTCTCAAATCCCTTAAATCAGATTCCTTCAAAATTAGCATTCTTCCAAGACGCTCAATTTCTGCATTAAGATCTATGATACGGTTGCGGCTCTCCGTTTCTTTTGCATAAGACTTCTCCAAACTTTCATCAAGACTAGCTTTCTTAGCCAAAGTTCCCTGAGGAGCCACAAATTCATCCAAGAAAGTTGGAATTGTACCACTGTATTCTTGGAAAAGGCCTTTAATCTCATCCAACTCTGTAAGTAAACTCTCATCAGCATCATCTAAAGCTTGATTAAATACATTTGCATCAAAATTTACACTAGAAATTTGTCTCAAGAACGCAATACGCTCGCCCAAAATTTTCTTAGCACGTGTTAGCTCTTCAAACAGCTTTTTCTCAGCCTTTGCTCTAACAACAGAACTATAACCACTGCCCTTGATATTTTCTTCCAACCTATTTGCAATATCATTAGCAAGATCACTAATCTGCTGAGTAATCTTCACGCGCTCTTCAGAAAGGCCTTCAATCAATTTATTCAAGTCATCAATATCTAGCTGATGTCTGATTTTATCTGCCTGAAGCTTTTCAATCTCCTCAGAAGCATTCTCAATGCTTTTTTGGGTTAGCTCGATATTTTCTGCTAGCGAATACATTTGAGCCAACTTTTCTTCAAGCCTTAAGTTATCCTTTTCAATTCTGTCTTTATACTGTTGAGCTTTAAGCTCGGCATCTTTTGACCGCTGTGAGACCTCATCAAATCTGTCATTGTAAATTTTAATTTGAGCATCAAAAGAATTTAAACGTTCTTCATTTCTATGAAGGGACTCATATAAACGCTCTCTTTGATGTCTTAATTCATCAAGTTCATCCTGTTGCATTGCCAGGCCAGCTCTAACAGTATCCATAGTAGCATCAATTTGAGCTGCTTCTGCTTCCAGTTTCTTCTGTTCATCTTCTCTGTACTGTTTAAGTTTTGTTAATGCCTGAACAAAAGATAACTGTAAATCCACTTCCAAAGCTTCTTTCTTTGCACTTAACTCTCTATGCTTAAGAACTTTTTCAAGTTGTCCTTTTCTAGAGTTATAAACCTTCTCTGCCTCACGCAAAAGAAGTTCTACTTGAGCCATATTATCATCTGTTTTTTGAAGTTTTTTTGCAGCGTCATCACTTTGTTGCTTAAACTTGCTTATACCTGAAGCTTCTTCAAAAATATATCTACGATCTTCCGGCTTAAGAGAGAGAATTTGGTCAATTTTGCCCTGCTCTAGAATACTGTATGAAGATTTTCCAACACCAGTATCCATAAAAAGCTCTTTAATATCTCTAAGTAAGGCACGTGTACGATTGATGTAATATTCGTTGTCTCCATTACGGAACATACGACGTTTAATCTCAACCTCAGCAGCATCTATATTAAGAAAATGCTCTTCATTATTCAGAGTAAGAATAACCTCACACATTGGCATTGGCTTTCTATAGTCAGTACCGTTGAAAATAACATCTTCACGTTTTGCTGCTCTAATTGCACTAGGAGCCTGTGTGCCTAGAACCCATTTGATAGAATCAACTACGTTGCTCTTTCCACTACCATTTGGACCCAAAAGAGAAGTAATACCATCAGAAAACTCAAATTTAGTTCTATCTGCAAAAGATTTGAAACCATACAGCTCAACCGATTTTAAAAACACAGCAACCTCTCAGAAAATGTCTAAAGAAATATACCATAAGTGCAGGTTTTTGTCATTGGATACTTGACCTTTGCCCCACTAATTGAGTATAAGTATTTCGTACGTGCGCTTGTGGTATAATGGTATTACCTCAGCCTTCCAAGCTGAAGAAGCGGGTTCGACTCCCGTCGGGCGCTAACAAAAAGGACCACGCATAGCGTGGTCTTTTGTTTCTTGGAGGAATCTATGGGTCAACGCGGTGAAGTTTTCTCAACAAAGTTTGCGACAAACGATAGAACTTATTTTTTTAATGTTAAAGAAAACTACAAGGGCGACATGTATCTCAACATTGTTGAGAGCAAAACAACCCCAGATGAGGGCCGTTTCATACGCCAGAGCATTTTTGTTTACCCTGAAGATTTAGGCGAATTTCTTCGTGAGTTCCAAAAATCTGTTGATTTTATGAAGATGAACGCCCACAAAGACGAAAACTAAGATCAAAAACTAAAACTTAAATGATAGCCTATGTATAGGACAAGGGCCGTATTTTTTAAGTAATTCTTTGTGCTCAGGACATGGATATCCCTTGTGTTTATCAAAATTGTACTGAGGCCATTTTTTTGCGGCTAATATCATAAATCTATCTCTAGAATTTTTAGCTAAAATTGATGCTGCCATAATAGCAGGAATTTTAGAATCTCCTTTCACTATTGCCTTACACAAGATATCAACACAAGGAGTTTTATTGCCATCTACCAGAAGAATATCTGGCATAATGTTTTGTTGTTTTAACTGAATTAGAACCTTCTCATATGCTCTTTTCATTGCAAGCATAGAGGCTTGAAGAATATTAATTTGATCTATTTCTTTAGGAGTTGCCCAAGATACAGCCCAAGCAATAGCCTTTTCTTTGATGATAGGCTCTATTTGTAATCTACGCTTTTCACTTAGTTTTTTTGAATCATTAAGAATTTCAACTGGAAAATCTTTAGGTAGTACCACAGCAGAAGCACAGACGGGACCAGCCAAAGGGCCACGTCCCGCCTCATCTGCACCAACTATAATATTATAGTTTAATATATCATCAAACTGACTTACATCAAATAAGCACAGTTGTTCTTCCATAAAACTTAGTCCTGATAAACCTTTGTACCAGTATCACCATGAAGAGCCTGAAGAGCTTTACCAAGAGAAGTAATAATTGCAACTCTACCCTTCTTGCTTTCAGCAAACTGAACACAAGCCTGAACCTTAGGAAGCATAGATCCTGGAGCAAAATGGCCTTGTGCTGCAAGTTCTTTAGCTTTAGAGGTTGAAAGCTCAGAAAGCCACTCTTCATTTTCTTTTCTATAGTTAATAGCAACTTTCTCAACTGCAGTTAAAATAACAAGTTGATCTGCATCAATTAACTCTGCAAGCTTTTCAGAAGCAAAATCTTTATCAATAACAGCTGGAGTTCCGTAGAGTTTGCCTTCTTTGCGCACCACAGGAATACCGCCACCACCAACAGTGATAACTACACAGCCCTGAGAAATAAGACCTTCAACAGCCTTCTTTTCAATAACATCAATTGGTTTTGGAGAAGGAACAACTTGTCTATAGCCACGTCCAGCATCCTCAACCATTGTATAACCTTTCTCTTTTGCAATTTTATCAGCAGTCTCTTTATCATAAAAAGCTCCAACTGGTTTTGTAGGATGTGAGAAAGCTTGGTCATTTTCATCAACCAAAACTTGAGTTACAACTGTTACAACTTCTTTTTCAATGCCACGAGAAACTAGCTCATTACCAATTGCATTCTGAAGATGATAACCAATATAGCCCTGGCTCATTGCTCCACATTCAGGAAAAGGCATATCAGACTTAATTGCCTTAGCTTCTGCAGCTGTAGCCATACCAAGGTTAATCATACCAACTTGAGGTCCATTACCATGAGCAATAACAACCTCATTTCCAGCGGCAATCAAATCAACAATAGGCTTTGCAGTCTCTCTAACTAGCTCAAGCTGCTCATATGGTGTATTTCCCAATGCATTTCCACCAAGTGCAATCACAATCTTAGACATATAAATAAACTCCTTAGTGCTATGCTCAATTTATTTCGCTTTAGTTCCTAAATTAGCATACACACCAGTCTAGTATAACCCAAATGCAACAAATTGCAACAAATATTAAACTTTGTCACCTCTAATTTCATGCAAAATACGTCTAACCTCTGGGTCTTCAAATACCATATCAATCTCTTCAGAAGTTAAGCCAACATATTCGTGACAAAGATAGTGAATCCAATTTTCATCGGCTGGAGATCTTAAGATATGACGTCTGCAATAATAATCGGGCTGAATTGGAAGAGGTTCAGTGTCCTTGTAAAGTGGCACCTTATAGTCAAAAACAGCTATCTTGAGGTCCTCGCGTGGAATACCTTTGTCCATGATGACGCTGGCAAGTTTGTTGACCGTGTTGCCGGTATCAAATATATCATCCACAAGAAGAACCTTGTCCCCTGCGCGAAGATATTCCGGGGAATATGTCCAGCCATCTACTTGTACTCTGGTCTGATCCCTAAGAACAGTATATGAACGAGCAACAACAGCAGCATATAAAACAGGTCTTCTATGCTCCTTGAGGCAGATCATTTTGTAGTATTCAGAGAAGACATTAGCCATATAAACGCCACCTCTGAGAGAGACGTAGATGACATCGGGAATGAATCCGTCTTCTTTATGCATCTTATAAGCAAGTTTTAAAGCACTGTCTCTTATAACGTCATGTGGAATAAACTCTTTCATACCCGTCCCCTTTTTTGAGCCTTAGTGGCCTATTAGGAACTGTATCAAAATAATTTGAACATTTCTACTTGTTCTGTTCCCAACCTT
>CAVEGR010000069.1:0-9511 GCA_963615565.1 Phocaeicola massiliensis
AGAGGTTTTTGCAAAATGAGCTTTGTGAAGATTGGTTTTGGATTTGCGAGATAAAAAGCATTTTCTGAAAACTGAAATAATACTTTGTGTATTATGAAGTTAGAAGAAATGCTCTTTTAGCCGAAAAGGCAAAGCCAAGATTCATGAAGACAGTTTTGCAAAAACCTCTCTAATTTTTGATTTCCAAAACAAATAATATCTATCTAAAAAGAATAAGAGTCAAGTGAAAAAAAGAGTGGAAATCAGATTTCTCTGAACTTCCACTCTTATACTACAATAAACAGCTATTAATAAAGCTTGCGAAGATTATCTGCAGCATCCAAAGTCATGAGAGCCTTTACTGGATCCTTGACCTTTGACATGAAAATCATTGCAGCAATGACATATGGCTTGTAGGAAGCCTGCTTGTAAAGTGGATCAAGGTATCTATCAAAGACTGAGTTATCAACCTCACCTTCTTTACATGAAAGACCAGTAATGTCTGCTGGCAGGCAGTGGAGATAGAGAGCCTTACCGTCTTTGGTGAGCTTCATCTTTTCTTCTGAACATGTCCAGTCTTTGTGCTCTGCATTCTGAGCAAGAAGCTTCTTCTCAAGAGCATCAATACCAGCCTTATCTCCAGCCTGGTAGAGTTTTGTTCTCTCTTCCATAGCTGCAAATGGAGCCCAGCTCTTTGGATAAACAATATCTGCATCCTTGAAAGCTTCATCCATGCTGTTGCACTGCTTGAAGCTACCGCCAGTTGCTGCAGCATTCTTCTTAGCAATTTCAATACATTCTGGCATTACTTCGTAACCTTCTGGATGAGCAAGTGTTACGTCCATGCCAAATCTTGTGAAAAGACCAATAACACCCTGTGGGACACTAAGTGGTTTGCCATATGATGGACTATATGCCCATGTCATAGCAACTTTCTTACCCTTAAGGTTCTCTACTCCACCAAACTGATGAATGACATGAAGCATATCTGCCATGCACTGAGTTGGGTGGTCAACATCACACTGAAGGTTTACAAGTGTAGGTCTCTGCTCAAGAATACCATGTCTATATCCATATTCACATGCATCAATGAATGTCTTCTGATACTTGTGGCCTTCGCCAATGAACATATCATCACGAATACCAACAACGTCTGCCATGAAAGAAACCATGTTAGCTGTTTCACGAACTGTTTCACCATGTGCAATCTGGCTGACTTTCTCGTCAAGAACCTGTTCCTCAAGACCAAGGAGGTTACATGCACTTGCGAATGAGAAACGTGTACGTGTTGAATTGTCTCTGAAAATTGAAATTCCAAGACCAGAATCAAAAATACGAGTACTCTTGTTATGCTCTCTTAAGTCTCTGAGTGCATCAGCAACTGTGAAGATAGCATCAAGCTCTTCGTCTGTCTTATCCCATGTCCAATAAAAATCATTCTTGTACATGTTATTGATGTGCAAGGTTTCAAGATGTCTTGCAAGTTCTAAAGCTTTGCTCATTTTCTAAAATCCTCTCTTAACGAATCTTATTTCCTGTAAGTTCCTGACGGAAAGATGTTGCGCTTCCGTCTTTATCTTCTGGCTTATAAAGCATAGGTACTGCTGCATAAAGAGCTGCACATACTACAAGGTCATGCTTCCATGTAATCTCGTTTGGTGCATGTGCCTGTGATTCTGCACCAGGTCCAAAACCTACGCATGGGATGCCGTAACGGCCCTGAATTGATACGCCGTTTGTGGAGAATGTCCACTTGTCGCAAAGTGGGCGGCCTTCTCTCTTTTCTTTTGCAACGTCATCGGCCCAAAGTCTTGTGTCTCCCCAAAGAGCTTTGTGAGCATCTACCAATGCCTTGACATGTGGAGCGCTCTCTTTGTTAATCCAAGTTGGGAAGAAGCATTCTGTCTCATAGACGTGGCCAGTCCATGCTGGTCTGTCATACATATACATAGAAACTTTGACGTCCTTTGCGTACTTCTTGCATGCTGGAAGATCTTCAATTTCCTTAAGACATGACTTGTAAGTCTCGCCTGCTGTCATTCTGCGGTCAATTGAAATTGCACAGCTGTCTGCAACTGCACATCTGGATGGTGATGTGTAGAAAATCTGAGATGTAGTACATGTGCCTCTTCCAAGGAAGCGTGCATCTTCATAGTGCTCTGGGTTGTACTTTGGATCAAGCATCTTTGCAAGGCCATGGATGTTCTCATTGTCTGCAGAGTTCTCATTGAGATCTCTTACGTTGAGAATAATCTCTGCCATCTTATGGATAGCGTTATCGCCTCTTTCTGGAGCAGAACCGTGGCATGAAACACCGTGAACATCAACTCTAATTTCCATTCTGCCTCTATGGCCTCTGTAGATACCTCCATCTGTTGGCTCTGTTGAAATTACAAACTCAATTTGTTTTGCAGCATCTTCTGGACCGTTGAAGTATTCGTTGACAATTGACTGCCAGCACATACCATCACAGTCTTCTTCCTGAACTGAACCTACAACCATGATTTTGTAACCTTCTGGAATAAGTCCAAGGTCTTTCATGATTTTTGTTCCATAGACAGCTGAAGACATTCCGCCTTCTTGGTCAGAACCACCACGTCCATAGATTTGAGTCTCATTCTCCCAACCCTTGTAAGGATCAGCAGTCCAGTTCTCAATATTTCCAATACCAACTGTATCAATGTGGGAATCAATAGCAATAATCTTGTCACCATTTCCCATCCAGCCTATGACATTTCCTAATTTATCAATCTCAACCTTGTCATAGCCGAGCTTTTCCATTTCTTCTTTAATTCTATAAACGACACCTTTTTCTTCACAGCTCTCAGATGGAATTGCAATCATATCTCTGAGAAACTTTGTCATTGAAGGGCCGTAAGCTTCGGCAGCCTTCTTAATGGCAGCAAAATCCATAAACTTCCTCCATTTTTGCATTTGACATAACCTGCCAAATCAAATCTAGTGAGAAGTTTACAACGCAATGCAACAAATTGCAACAAATTTTTACAGTTCACAAACCCCATTTCAAAAGATTTCAAGAGATTCTAAACAAATTTAATACTATGTCTACCATCTGGCAGGACTTCAATATCCCAGTTTACAAACTCAATACCAAGATTTCTGCCAAATTCAAGACCTGGTTCAATTGATATATGCTCAGGTTTGTGCGCATCACTGTTACAACAAATCTTAACACCAGCATCAAGTGCCATCTCCCAAAATTCTCTAATAGGATAATGACAACGAATTTGACCACCAATCTCTGCCTGTCCCTTTCTAAGTCCGTAACAGTTAACTTCAAGCGGCATATTGTGCTCAACTGCACATTGAATAATATCTTTAGATGCAGCCTTAAGCTCCACAGTCCATGCAGTATTATAAGCAAACAAATCTGGATGAGCACACAGCAAAAAGAGGCCCGATTCTATTGCATTAGTGTAATTTTTCACATATTCACCCAAAAATGGGATATAGTTTGGGATTTTATTAGGATAAATATCTGCACCTGTAATTGGATCATGATGAAAGTGAACGGCTCCAATTAAATAGTCAAAATTCTGCCTATCTAAAAGTTCATCTTTATAATATGAGTAGTATTGAAAAAGAGAGTCACACTCGGCACCAAGAAGAATCTTCAGAGCGGTATTGCCCAATTTCTCTTCCTCTTCACGAGCCTTAAGAACATCTGCCATATATAATGGTAAAGTTTCATACTTCATGCGTGATTTTGGCCATCTATTATCGGGTACTGGGCAATGCTCAGAAAAACCTAAGACAGAGAGTTTTCTCTCTGCCTTAGCCTCTTTTACAAAATCACTAATCTCACCTTCTCCATGGCCGCAATACCACGAATGGGTGTGTAAATTAACTTTATCCTGAGAATAAACAGACATTTTAAATTTTACCTAATGCCTTGAGAAGTTTCTCTGGTGTCATTGGCCAGCTTGTAATCCATGCGCCACATGCATCATGAATTGCAATGCCAATAGCAGGAGCAGCTCCATTACATGCAATTTCTGAAATTGACTTAGCACCAAATGGACCATAAGCATCATTTACATCAATAAGAACAGACTTAAAATCTTCTGGAGCTTCAGAAATCATAGGAACTCCGTAATCTGTCATATTAGCATTAATGCAAACACCATCCTTGTCTAATATCATGTCTTCATACATTGAGTGACCAATGGACTTCATAACAGCACCATACATTTGACAAAGAGCAACTTCTGGGTTAATAGGAGTTCCTGCATCCTGAAGAGCATAGAACTTCTGAACCTTCATCTCGCCTGTTCTAATATTAACTGCAACTTGAGCAAAATGAGCACCATAAGGAACAGAAGATGCTTTTGTAATAAATGTTCCATGTGCAATCATTTGTCCATGACCGTCACCGGCACAAGCTGAGTGGGAAATCTCATAATAAGAACGAGTCTTGCCTGTCTTTGAAGAGAAAACTTCACCTGGATATCTTACATCAAGATCTTTTTCATCTTCACCCATCTGGTAGGCCGCCTCAGTGATAATCATATCCTTTAGCTTTTTAGTTGCAACTAGTGAAGCATTTCCACTGAAGAACGTTCCAGATGAAGCATATGCACCAGTATCAAAAGCACAAGAGTCAGTATCTCCAGAAATAACCGAAATTCTATCCATAGGAAGCTTGAGAATCTCAGCTACAATCTTTGCAGATATTGTATCTAGCCCTGTTCCAAGATCTGCACCACCACTGTTGAGAATGACAGTACCATCTGTCTCAAGTTTTGCAATAGCCTCAGCGTGGTCTAGTCCAGGAAGTCCAGAGCCTTGCATAATCATTGCAAAGCCTTTTCCAATTTTCCAGTTTGGATCACCGCTTTCTTCGCGCTTTCCCCACTGTATCATGTCGCAACCTTTGCGGATTGCTTCATCAAGACCACAAGAACCAACTGGGACAACTGCACCTTCACGACCTTCACCAAGACCCTTGAGGATTTCAAGCATGTAGCCTTCTTCAACGTGGTTTTTAAGAACCATATCCTTGTAGTCAATGCCTAGCTTTTCAGCTAAAAGCGACATTGCCATCATAAGACCATATGTTCCTTTTGGAGTTCCGTAACCTTGGTATGCACCTGCAGGTGGAGTATTTGTATAAAAGACCTTCAGATCATATTTCATGTTGTCAACTTTAAATAAAGGCAAAGTTTTTGAACAACTATTCATAGGAACTGTCAGGCAGTGGTTACCGTATGGGCCTGTATTTGCACAAACTTCCATGTAAATGCCGGTAATCTGGCCATCTTTGTTACCAGACATCTTTACATACACTCTCATTGGATGACGAGTTGAGTTTGCAATAAACTCTTCTTCTCTAGTATTGTGGCACAAAACAGGCTTACCAGTTACATATGCTGCATAACCTGTAAGATCTTCAATGAGAATGTCTTGTTTAGAGCCATATCCGCCACCAACACGAGTTTTAATGATATGAATTCTATTTTCTGGAAGTCCTGTGACCCAACCTACAATTCTTCTTACGTGGTAAGGAACCTGTGTTGAAGCATAAACTGTAAGGCGCTGACCTTCCATGCGAGCAAAACAAATATGTGTTTCAAGTGGAGTATGCTGAATTTGGCTAGTTTGATAAGTACATTCAACAACAGCATCTGATGTAGCAAAGGCTTTATCAACATCACCAATGTGGCCCTTGTTGGAAGCTGCAATATTATGTTTGATATCTGCACCAAGTGGAAATTGGTAAATAACCTTTCCTTCTCGTGGATCACCGGCTGTCTTGTTATACTCGTCCAAATTGGCAGGAGTTCCAGCTCTATACTCTACAATACCATTGTGAACAATTGGAGCACCTGGAGCCATAGCTTCTTCAACAGTAAAAACAGCTGGAAGAACTTCATAGTCAACTTTAATGAGTTTGCAAGCCTCTTTTGCAGCTTCTAAAGTTTCAGCAATAACTGCAGCAACTCTGTCTCCCACATGTCTAACTTTCAAGTTAAACAATCTTCTATCATGTGGAGACGGCTCAGGATTTCCCTGTCCTGCCTGCATGTAGTGAGTTTCTGGAGTATTGTAAGCTGTCAGAATCTCAATAACACCATCAACCTTCATAGCCTCTCTAGTATCAATGGAATTGATATAAGCACTAGCATGTGGACTTCTTAAAACCACCATATGACAAGTATCAGCAGGAACAAAGTCTTCTACAAATGCTTTATCTCCAGTAACAAGCTGAGGCCCATCAATCTTGGACAGAGGTTTTCCAATTACATCACATTCTGGTCTAAAAGAAGGTGCAATAGTAGATTGATAAGAACCAGTTTTCATTCTCTCTTGTGCAAGTTTTACTGCAAGATAGTAATGTTCATAACCAGCATCTCTGATAAAAATACCAGAAAGACAGTCCTTAATTTCTTCTTTTGTAGGATTTGGATTATTTTCCAAAAGCCATGTTAAAAGAAGAGCTGCAGCTGGTGCATTATAAGCACTTTGAACAATACCAGCATCAATCATAGCCTGTTGAACAATAGTCAAATGAGTAGGACTTCCAAGACCATCTGGAGTTCTAATTTCACAGCCTTCTACTTCTCCTGCAAGTACCAAATTAGAGAAAACAGGTGTGCCATCAACTAGAACAGTATCACTACCACAGAAACCTTCAGCATCATCACTATCACGAACAGCCAAGTTGCCATTCATTAGAAGCATCTCTCTGAGTTTAGTTGAAGGCTCAACATTGAAGGTTCTATTTCTTCCATTTATAATGCAATGTACTTTCATTTTGCATCCTCCAAGGTACTGTCTTTTGAATCAAAAGAAGCTAAGACTTCATGAGAAAGATCATAAGCAGTAACAGCCAACAGATACTTTCTGTAAGCTGCACTTCCATACAACAAATCATCTTCAAGTTTTAATCCATCACAAGCTTTTACTTGAGCCTGAAGTTCTTCATCAGAAGCTCCATCAGAAATTGCTTTAGCTATAACAGGTAAAGTAAAGATGCCCGCTTTCTTAAGAGCTACTGCAATTTTTAAGCCATTAGGGCCATTTGAGGCACTCATTGTCAAAGCAGCATGACTTTGTGCAGTATTTGAATACCTCTTTGAAGCAATATTAGCACAAGAAGGAATCAAAACCGAATAAATGAGCTGGTCAGCAAGTTCTTCATGATTTTCAAGATAAAAATCTACACTAACAAAACTCTTTTCTCCATCTAAAGCAACAAGATTCAAAGAAGCATCACAAGCAAGAAGAGTTGGCCAAAGGTAAGAATCATCTCTACAAAGAGCAATATTGCCACCAATTGTAGCCATATTTCTCTTGGTTCTTGAAGCCATAAAAGAGCAAGCTTTCTTGAAATACTCTGGAACTTCTTTTGCATCAATAAGTTCCTGGAAGGCACACAAAGCACCAAGTTCTACATAAGAGTCTATTTTTTTGATAAATTTCAACTCTTGCACTTTGTTTAACGCAACAAGAGAACTTGCTTCAATAGCACTATTGAGCCTATTTATTTCAGTCCCACCAGCCAAAAAAATTGCACCGGACCGAGAAGCTAAAGACACTGCTTCATCAACACTTTTTGCGAGAACTAAATTTTCAACCATAGACTCTCCTTATATCAGTAACAGCATTGCTTATCTCAAGAAGGTTTTTACTTACCTTGTTAGCCATTCTTGCAAGTTCTTGCTCGTCAACACCAACAACCTTCCTATTATCAACAACAACCTGACCATTTACAATTGTATACTGTGCTGTATGGTCACAACCACAGAAAAGTAACGCCGCAATTGGGTCACTTTGGCTACCTGCATATGCAATGCCAGAGACATCAAAACATGCCAAATCAGCAGCCCAGCCCTCTTCAAGCCGGCCAACATTGCCAAAATTGAGCATCTTGGCACCATTTTCGCAGCCCATCTTGAACACATCACGTGCAGTAAGAGCTGTACTTCCGTACTTCACGCGCCCCAAAAGCAACGCATTGCGCATTTCTGCCAACATATCTGAACTATCATTAGAAGCACTTCCATCCACTCCAATTCCGATATTAACACCTAAATCCATTAGCTCTCTTGTTCTGCAAATACCAGAACCAAGACGCATATTAGATGATGGACAATGTGCAATATGACAGCCAGTCTTGGCTAAGAGTTTAAGCTCATCATCATTGAACCAAATACCATGAGCGTAGAAGACATCGGGCCCAATTAGCTCACATTCCTGCATAAGCTCTACTGGACGAATGCCATACATATCTAGGCATTGGCGCTCTTCATCCATAGTCTCACATAAGTGTGTATGAAGGCGTACGTTGTATTTTCGTGCAAGACGTGAACTTTCAAGCATGCAGCGTTTTGTCACAGAGAATGGAGAACATGGAGCCAAAACAACCTTATGCATAGCCATAGGTGATGGATCATGATATTGCTTTATTACACGTTCACTGTCTTCAAGAATCTCTTCTTCTGTCTGAACAACGTTATCTGGAGGAAGTCCACCATCTTTCTTGGAAAGGCTCATGCTTCCACGGGTAGGTGAAAAACGCATTCCAAGCTGGTCTGCAGCTTTAAATTGAATTCCTGTTAAATCATGCCCCTTACTCTGCTTTGGAAATACATAGTGGTGGTCTGTAGAACATGTACACCCCGTTTTTAGAAGCTCACTCATTGCAAGAAGCGAAGAGCAATAAATAGCTTCATCATCAATATATTTCCATACTTCATAAAGATATACAAGCCAATCAAATAGCTTAGCATTCTGAACAGCAGGAAGGTTTCTGGTTAAAGTCTGATAAAAATGATGATGCGTATTAACAAAACCAGGAACAACAGCAAGTTTAGAAGCATCAATTACTCTAAAGCCTTCTGGAGATATTAAATTCTTTCCAATAGACTTAACTTTGCCATCTTCAAGAATCATGTCATAACCATACAAAGTGTCCTTTGCAGGATCTGTCATGAGAGCATATATATTTTTAAGAATGATACCCTTTTCGTTCATTAGATTATCCCTTGCACAACTCTTACCTACTGTACCTACTGCCTTGGAATTGGCTGACCTGTTACATAATAGTCATCATAAGTATCAATAACTTTTTCTTTAATACCGTTAGAATAGTTTTCAGCAGCCTTAGTCAAGAAACGCCTAATCATTCTTCTTGTTGCTTCACGTCTAAATTCTGGCATAGCACGAGGAGAAATAACAGCATCAAAACCAGCAATCTCTTCTTCAATAAGTTCTGGTGTAAGACGCTTTCCAATAACTATATTCTCAACATCTCTACTTCTATTAGTCTTTGCACCAGTTGCAGTTGCAGAAACTCTGTAATCCTTAACAGTACCATCTTCATTGAACTTAATAGCTTGGCTAAGAGTAATCTTACTAATAGCATTAGCCTTACGAGTTCCAACCTTATGCCAAAAAATGTAGTCAAAGTCATCTTCAGAATATGGCACAATTATTTCAGTAATCATTTCATCTGGCTGAAGATCAATAGTTCTAAACTTAATAATAAAATCATTAACAAGTTCTTCTC
>CAVEGR010000070.1:0-3054 GCA_963615565.1 Phocaeicola massiliensis
GTATATCTGGGACTGTAATGAATCAGTCCCATTTTTTTTACGTTTGCATCTCTTGCAATAGTTGCTGCCTGAGTACAAGTCATATGCTTTTTTTCAAATGCATCTTCAGCTAAGTCTCTAGTAAACATTCCTTCACAAAGAAGCAAATCAGCATCTTTAACATGTTTTGAGATAGAATTTAGGTACATTGTATCTGTAATATAAGCAAATTTTACACCTTTTCTTGGCTCGCCCAACACTTGCTCAGGTTTTACAATAGTACCATCTTCAAGAAAAACATCATAACCTCTTTGAAGTTCTCCCCACATTGGTCCACAAGGAACACCAAGAGCCTTAGCATTTTCAACACTAAATTCTCCAGGTCTGTCCTTTTCCGTTAGAACATAACCCATACAAGGCTTTGTATGCAAAAGAGGCACAGCTTCTATAGTATAATCAAATGTATCAACAATAATTCCAGGCTGCACTGGAACAAATTTAATCTCATAATTAATGTACATATCCAAAAGACGCCTATTGGAATCTATATAATCCTTAAGCTTCTCAGGACCATAAATATAAAGGGGCTCAGTACGGTCCACTTGAGAGGAAAGCATCAAAAGCCCAGGCAGACCTGTTACGTGGTCAGCATGCATATGACTGATAAAAATTCTATTAATTCGCTTCCAATGGAGATTAAGCATCTTTAAAGAAACTTGAGTCCCCTCCCCGCAATCAAACAAAAACAGCTCCCCATTGCGTCTAACCATGGCACTTGTCAAAAAGCGCCCCGGAAGAGGTTGCATTCCACTGGTACCTAAAACAAAAACTTCCAAACTCATGCAACAATACTACCAATTTTAAGATATACTGAAAAGCTGAATAGGCGTTATCTTGCGCGTCTTTCTCAAAGTCAGCCATACTGCAATATTTGATAACACCAACAAACATGCACTTACCAATAGCACAGTTGTCCACGGAATTTGCACATCAAAATCAAGCAAATAAAAGGACAAACTTTCAAGTCCCATACGAGATAGCTGACTTAACACAGGCCCAAGCGCATATCCAATTGCAATGCCCAAACAAAGACCCAACAGCATTCCAAAAAACGTCACGAGGCACACGCTCATAAATGCCGATATCCTTATCATCCTGTCATTCATTCCAATTAGTTTTGCAATTGAGATAGGTTTAATATCGTCCTGAATCATTTGTTGAGCAACTGAAGAAGTATAGAAAGCTGCAACAACTACAACCAAAAGGAGAATAATTAAAATCATTTGCTTACTAGTAATAAAATTATTGTAAACACTTAAATTGTGTTGGTTCCAAGTAGAAATTTTAGAAGAAGAAACATTTAAAGTAGAAATAACTTCTTGAAGATTTTCTAAATATTCATTTTGAACAATAATTTCACAGCTAGTAGCTGTTTCTGAAGTAAACAAAGTCTTAGCATAATCAAGATCAACAAAAGAAAGTAACTGATCTAGCTGATCATATCCACTGTAAAAGATAGCCTCAACCCTAACTAAAACAGGTCTTACAGTTGATTTTGCAGTATCTGGAACAACCATAAGAGCAACTCTATCTCCAATCTTAACGTTAAGAGCATTTGCAGAATACCTACTTATGGCAATACCCTTAAGGTTGGATGATTCTAATTCTTCAGTTTCAAAAGTAATCTGGGCCAAACGTTTTTCATTAAAATAAGAAGTTTGAACTCCTTTAACTTGAACAGAGCATGTAGAAGTTGCGGAGTATATAAGAGCATAACCTGTTGTAACTTCATCTGTAGAATAAATTAAGTTGTTATTTTCAATACTATCTTCTTCATTATAATTAGAAATTTGAATATGACCATCTGAAAGATAGATATACTTGTTAGTAATACCATCAATCATACTTTCAGAGAAAATAAGAGCACAAACAAGAGGCGCCATAACTAAAGCAACCAAAACTAGACACCCAACAAGACGCCCCCTTTTGAGAATTCTTCTTATGCTCCAAAACATAACAAAAGGATTCATTGTTCATTACCCTCTAGGCATTTTTCTATACTCAAAACATGATTTTTAAGCAAAAAAACATTGTCACATTTCAGTGCAAAATCTTGGTTATGAGTTACTAAGAGAAGACTTCTTCCCTCTTCTTTTACAAGCTTCATAAGAATGTTTTCTACTCCCAGAGCATTTTCTTCATCTAAGGCACCAGTAGGTTCATCTGCCATAATAACTTCAGGCATGTTCATTAAAGCTCTACAGATTGCAACACGCTGTTTTTCACCTCCAGAAAGTTGGCTTGGAAGATGCGATAATCTATCACTTAGACTAAGTTTCTCAAGCAGCTCTAACGCTCTAGGCTTACATTCTTTTATAGTTCTTCCAGCAATCATAGCAGGAGCCATAACATTTTCTAGCGCATTAAAATCTTCAAGCAGTAAATTTGATTGAAAAATAAAACCAATATGAAGATTCCTAAGTTCAGATCTTTTTTTATCATCCAAAGATGCAAAATCTATCCCATTACAGAGAACAGTACCCAAGCTTGGAGAGTCCAAACCACCTGCAATATGAAGTAGTGTACTTTTACCAGAGCCACTTTTTCCAATGATTGCAGTAGATTCACCCTGCTTTAAACATAAATCAATACCATTAAGAATGGTAATCTCATCTTCACCCTTTTCTGCAGCTTTAAATCTTTTCACAATGCCATTCAGTTCAATTGGATGCATCAAGTATGACCTCCATAATTTCTCTCTTGTATATTCTATGGCAACCGGCCAGACAGAAAATTAGAGCTAAGATAAAAACAAAAACACAAGAAGAAACAACTTCAGCCGGATTAACAATAGCCTGAAATTGAAGAATACCCAAAATTGTACTACTGCCAGTGAACATACGGGCTATTGTTTCAGCAAAATTTAGAACTTGCTGAAGATTACAAATAACTAAGAAACCAAGAGCTACACCCACAATCTCACCAATTAAGCAAATTGATAGACCTTGAATAAGAAAAATTGAATTAACAGTCTTTCTTGTTGCACCAATGGCTCTTAACATAGCCCCTTCATGC
>CAVEGR010000071.1:0-9176 GCA_963615565.1 Phocaeicola massiliensis
AAACTGAAATAATACTTTGTGTATTATGAAGTTAGAAGAAATGCTCTTTTAGCCGGAAAGGCAAAGCCAAGATTCATGAAGGCAGTTTTGCAAAAACCTCCTTATTCTTCTTATTATTCTTGAAAAAATAATATGAGGTTAAATGCTGCACCCTGAGCAAAGACATCTCAGAAAATAACAATAAATGACAAAGGGGCATTGTTAGGAATATTGTTAAAAAGTATAGTACACAAGGATATGAAAAGAATACTTACATTGCTTCTTGCTCCATTCATAATTATTTGTATGGTTGCTTGTGGAAAGACAACCACAACAAAGACTTCAACTAGCAATATCAAAAAAGATAGTGTTGTAATTGCAATTGGTTCTGAGCCTGAGACACTTGACCCAACGCAAGGCTGGGGACATGGAAATTCTCCCATTGTTCAGAGCACACTGGTGAAATACAAGGCTGATTTGAGCTTTGAAAATGATCTTGCAACGAGTTATGAATTGTCTCAAGACGGCTTGATTTGGATATTTACAATTAGAGATGACGCAAGATTTACAGACGGCCAAAAGGTTACTGCAAAAGATGTTGCATTTACTCTTGAGACTGCAAAAGCTGCACAGGGCTCTGTGGACCTTACATACATGGTTAATGCAACTGCAATAGATGATACTACGGTTAAAATTACCCTGTCTTCTCCAACTTCCATTTTTCTCAACACTCTTGCCTCTATTGGCATTGTCCCTGAGCATGCTTATACCGATACTTATGGCAGAAATCCCATTGGCTCCGGCCCTTATAAATTTGTTGAGTGGAAGCCTCAAGAACAGATTATCTTTACTGCAAATGAAGATTATTATGGCAAGGTTCCTGCTATAAAGAATGTAATAGTGGTCTTTATGTCAGAAGATGCTGCCCTTGCTGCCGTCCAGGCTGGAGAAGTGGATGTTGCATACTCTACTGCTACTCTTGGAACTACCAAAGTAGAAGGCTATCATGTAGAAGCCATTACTTCAGCAGATAACCGAGGTTTCACATTGCCTGTTTTACCAAATGAGGGAAAGACAACCGCAAGTGGAGCTCCAATTGGCAATGATGTTACATCAAATATTGAAATCCGTCAGGCTATAGCATACGCAATAGATCGTCAGCAAATTGCAGATGTTGTTTTAAATGGATTTGGCAGACCTGCTTATTCTGAAAATGATGGTATGCCTTGGAATAATCCGGAAGTTAAGATTGAAACCAATGTTGATTATGCAAAAAAACTTCTCGCGGATGCCGGTTGGTCTGACACAGATGGTGATGGAATTGTTGAAAAAGATGGACTGAAAGCGGAATTCAAATGTGTATATCCTTCTGGGGATTCTGTTCGTCAGGCTGTTGGAATGGCAGCAGCAGAGCAGCTAAAAAATATCGGTATAAAAGTGAAAGTAGAGGGCATGAGTTGGGATGAGATTATGAATGTCATGTTTTCAGAAGCAGTTCTCATGGGTTGGGGGTCTGCAAGTCCCAATGAAACTTACTACCTGTATAGATCTGAAGGTGCTTTGTTGGATGACTTCTATAATCCTGAAGGCTATGGCAATGATGTGACAGACGGCTATCTCAATGCTGCAATGGCCGCACTGACTGTAGAGGAAGCAAACGAAAACTGGAAGAAAGTTCAGTGGGATGGTGTCACAGGAACCGCAATGAAGGGTGAGTGTCCTTGGGTTTGGATTGTTAATCTTGATCATGTGACCTATGTTAGAGATGGTTTATCAATAGGAGAACAGCCAATTCATGGTCATGGACATGGTCTTCCTTTGATTCAAAATTTGAATGAATGGGCTTGGGTTGAATAAAAATGAAAGGAGCAGTGAGACGTTTATTTCATATTTTTGTAACCTATAGCATAAAAATCATATCATTATTGATTGCTGTGAGTATTATATCCTTTGTTCTTGTCTCTGCATCACCTATTGATCCTGTTCAGCAGTATATTCTAGGGTTGGGTACGGCTGTCTCTGCTCAGCAACGTGCAGAAATAGAGGATTATTGGGGTGTTAACAAGCCTCCAGTAGAAAGGTATTTATCTTGGCTGAAAGAACTTATACATGGCAATCTTGGCGAATCTACAATCTATAGACGTCCTGTTGCAGATGTAATTGGAGAGCGGTTTGTCAATTCTCTTGCATTGATGCTTTGTGCTTGGTTGCTCTCTGGTATTATTGGATTTTCTCTTGGCTGTGTTATGGGAATGTATAAAGATAAATGGCCAGATAAAGCATTAAAAAAGATTTGCTATATTTTGAGCTCTGTTCCAACGTTTTGGCTGGGACTTTTGTTTCTTCTTATCTTTGGTGTATGGTTAAGATGGTTTCCCATTGGGTTTTCTTCTCCTATTGGAGTTCTGAGTAAAGATGTAACAATATGGCAAAAAATCTACCATATGATTTTGCCTGCTTTCACATTAAGTTTAATGTCTTTTGCCAATATTGCGCTTCATACTCGTCAGAAACTTATAAATGTCATAAATAGTGAATATGTTCTTTTTGCAAAAGCAAGAGGAGAAGGAAAATGGACTATTTTAAGACGTCATGGTCTTAGAAATATTCTATTTCCTGCATTGACGTTACAATTTTCTTCTTTTGCAGAGTTGTTTGGTGGCTCTGTTATGGCAGAAAATGTGTTCAGTTATCCTGGACTGGGGAGCGCTGTATCTGCTGCAGGCTTGCAAGGAGATGTTTCTCTTCTCCTAGGAATCACATTGTTTTCTGCTTTGTTTGTTTGCGTTGGTAATATGATTGCAAACTTGCTATATGGTGTAGTAGACCCTCAAATTCAGGGGGCTGATGAATGAAAAAAATGAACCATAGAGTCAAAGTAGTCATTCTTATTTCTGTTATATTTGTTTTGTTGGTTGCTATTTATTCTTGTGGTCTGCTAATTCCGGAAGATTCAATAACAGGCAGTTTTTTGAATGCAAAACAGTCGCCAAGCTTAAAACATCTTTTTGGGACAGATGCCCTAGGGCGTGATTTGTTTCTCAGAACATTAAAAGGACTTTCTGTTAGTCTTACTGTTGGCTTGGTTGCATCTGTAATTAGTGCAGTAATTGCTCTATTGGTAGGATGTGTAGTGGCAACAGGCTCAAAACGAGCTGATGCTTTGATAAACTGGATAATTGATCTTGTGATGAGTGTTCCTCATACAATTTTAATTATTTTGATTTCTTTTGCTCTTGGACGTGGAATGAAGGGTTTGATTATTGGTATTTCTGCAACACATTGGTGTAGTCTTGCCAGACTAATTAGGGGTGAAATTCTGCAATTGCGTTCTCAGCAATATGTTGCTGTCTCTCGCAAACTTGGAAAATCCAACGGCTGGATTTTGATAAACCACTTGTTACCACATGTTCTTCCTCAATTTTCTGTTGGACTTATTTTAATGCTTCCACATGCTATTTTGCATGAAGCTTCTATTTCATTTTTAGGATTTGGACTTTCTCCAGAGCAAGCAGCAATTGGAATAATTTTGTCAGAAAGTATGCGTTATTTATCGACAGGTATGTGGTGGGCTGCAGTTTTGCCCGGTTTATCACTTGTACTGATTGTATTGCTTGTAGATAAACTAGGAGATTATCTTCTGATGATTCTTGATCCGTACAGCGCACAGGAATAAGAAGTTACAGGAATAAGAAGTTACAGGAATAAGACGGCACTGTAGAAGGAAAACAACATGGAACAAAAAAGAGAAACATTGCTTGAAATACATAACTTATCTGTTTCTTTTACTATGTATGAGCATGGATTAGATCAGAGAGAACTAAAAGTTATTTCTGACTTATATCTAACAGTAAAACCCAAAGAGGTTGTTGCAATAGCTGGTTCATCTGGTTCTGGTAAAAGTTTATTAGCTTCTGCTATTTTGGGAATTCTGCCTGATAATGCAACTGTGCAAGGGCATTTACATTATAAAGGAGAGGAACTTACTAAAGAGCGGCAGAAACAGTTACGTGGAAAAGAAATTGCTTTGGTTCCACAGTCTGTAGCTTATCTTGACCCACTAATGAAGATAGGTTCGCAGGCAGACGGACATTATAAACCAAAGTTGACAGCAAAAAGGCAAAGACTGTTTGAACGGTTTCAGCTTCCAAAATACGTGGAACAGCTTTATCCTTTTCAGCTTTCAGGTGGTATGGCAAGGCGTGTTTTAGTTTCTACTGCATTAATTACTGATGCAGAGCTTATTATTGCAGATGAACCAACGCCAGGAATGAGTCTAAATCAGGCTCTTGAGGCTCTGAAAATGTTTCGGGAAATGGCAGACAGTGGCAAAGCTGTTATACTCATTACGCATGATATTGATTTAGCATTTGAATTTGCAGACCGTGTGGCTGTTTTTTATGCAGGAACTACGGTTGAGACAGCTCCTACTTCTGATTTCAAGATTGGGCCGGATTTGCTAAGGCATCCATATTCAAAAGCGCTGTGGAAGGCTCTTCCTCAAAATGGTTTTGAACCCATACCTGGTTTTCAACCATATGCCGGTAGCTTGCCTCTGGGATGTTTATTTGCTCCACGTTGTCCGTATAAGACAGACAAATGCGAAAATAAGGTTCCTCCAGTGCGTGAGATAAGAGGCGGAGAAGTGAGGTGCTATTATGGCTCTTGAAGCAAAGAATATCTATTTTAGATATAACAATAAACAGCCTTGGGTACTTGAAAATCAAAGCATAAGAATTGAAAAAGGAGAACACGTAGCAATTTTTGCTCCCAGTGGTTATGGTAAAACAACACTTTCCATGCTACTTGCTGGCTATCTAGAGCCTGAAAAAGGACAAATTCTCTTAGATGGAAAACCTTTGCCTAAAAAAGGAATATGTCCAGTACAATTGATTTATCAACACCCAGAAAAAGCAATTAACCCACGTTGGAGATTAAAACGTGTTCTTGAAGAAAGTGGAGAGCTCAGACAAGATGTCTTAGAAGAATTTGGTATTGAGATGGCATGGCTTGAACGCTTTCCACGTGAACTTTCAGGTGGTGAATTACAAAGATTTTGTGTTGCAAGAGCTTTGATGAGTGGAGCAGATTATTTAATTTGTGATGAGATAAGCACAATGCTAGATGTTATTACACAGGCACAAATTTGGAATATTGTGTTAAGAGAAGCTGAAAAACGCAATATGGGCATAATTGCTGTAACTCACAACAGACACTTGGCAGAACGCATTGCTACTAGAAGAATTGATCTCTCTATTTACGAAACGTAGCTTTTTAACAATAATTGGCCTCATGAAACTCATGAAAAAAACAATCACAATATTGATTTTGTTTTCTGTAATGCTAAGCCTCAATGCTACAACTTACTATGTTGGAGCAGATGGCGGACTTACAATAAACAGCATTGTTGCAGGAGAAGGGTATAGAAAATACGAATATTCTGCACAACTTGGATACAAAGCATCTGTATCTGTTGTAATCATGTTTACAGACAATCTTGGTCTTAATACTGGTCTTGCCATGTATGGAAAAAATTATAAAGGCTTCCAAACAGTCTCTGTGGACGGCGAAAATCAAGAAAACTACAATTTAGAAATAAATAATGGGTTTTTAGAGTTTCCAGTAGCGTTTAGAGCATCAATTTCTTTACAGCGCTTTGATTTTTACGGGACAGCTGGAGGATATATGGGGCTTTGGCTTTATGGAAATAGAAGCGGGAAAGTTATGAATGGCAACAATAAAGCTCAAGATGTGAATGAGTCTATAGATTTTTCTCTCTACAATAGATTTGAAGCTGGCTTGATTGCCACAACCGGTGTAGCTATCAACTTTGGATGCTTCAAGGGCTATGCTCAATATGAGTATTCATTCTCTCTTACAGATATGAACAAAAGCCAGAAGCATGGCTCATTTCCAATCCACAACTCTACTTCTAGCATAACACTAGGCCTTCTCTGGGGGATCAATAAATGAAAAAATCAGCTATTTTGTTCTCTATATTACTAGTCATACTTCTAGGGCTTACGTCCTGTATAAATGACATAGATGCTCCAGACTGCACATGGGACGAAATCTTTTTGCAATATTGGAATGCAATGAACACTGAGTATGTGCACTTTTCAGATGACCCTTCTTATGACTGGGATAAAGTTTATGATGAATATCTTCCCAAATTCAAGGCACTTGACTACACAAAGAGTGAAGACTCTATCACAGCCTTTAAATACTTCAAGGAGATAGCTGTAGGGGTCCACGACAACCATTACAACCTTACAGTCAAAGACGGACTTGGCAACACACTTTCCACCAGCCCAGCCATGCTCACTAAGTATGCTGCAACAGGCGGAGATATCATGGATTTTCCAGATATCAAGGTAGCTGGCTTATTTGGAGATGAGGTCCTGGTTTCAGTCAATAAGGCCGATTCCTCTGAAGGTGTTTCTCATGAAGAACTTCTAAAAATCTACAAACAAACTATCCCTAGCATATTTGAGGTTGAAGATCTCATCAAAGGAAAGGACATTACAGATGAAGATGCTGCCGGTGGCGGTGGGGACGCTACATATGGATATTTTCATAGTACAGATGGAAATATTTCAGAAGAGTTTCCTGATGGTGCCTATTATGGATACACCTTTGAAACGTTTTCTGATAAAGAGATAGCTGCAATAGATGATAGAGAGGACCAGTTTGTCGCTAATGAATGGAACTATGTTGTCAAAGCTTTATCACTGTCTTCTTATTTCTTTGGAGTCAACAAAGACAACATTTTCTATGTTTATTTCTCTGACTTTGGCAACACACTGTTTTTAACTGATCTTTTAACAAAAGAGGAAGACAAACTTACAGTTGAAGAAAAAGAATTCATTGAGAAAAATAATCTCACATTCCTCAGAAGTTGTACTCGTGGGATTATTTATGATGATCTTAAAGATATAAAAGATGTGCAGTTGAAAAAGAAAATAGAGGAAGGGGCTAACGGAATTATCGGGATACAGAAAATGTATGAAGTGTTGAATTCTGTTGTGACAAAAGATGAGTGGACAGTTAGCGACACTGTGACAAAAAATAAATTCAAGGGCGTTATTGTTGACCTGCGTGGAAATGGCGGCGGGGCAGTGTCATTCTTGTCATCAATCTGGGGAAATTTCTTCAATGATGAAACGCAATTTGGGTATGTGAGATACAAGGCAGGATACTCAAGACTTGAATATACTCCGTGGACAAGTTTCAGCATTGCTAAGGACTACGCCAATGAAGAGCTTACGGCCAACTATTCAAAGCCTGTGGCGGTGTTAGTTAATGGATATTCGGTATCGTGCTCAGAAATTTCATGTGTCATTGCAAAGCTGTTGACAAAATCTACCATTATTGGGCATACAACCTTTGGCGGAACATGTGCACTTACTGACAGAACAGTCTACAACAGTGGCCCATTTACAAGCGAGCATCTTGGTATCTACACTACCACCTATCAATTCATAGACATGAGTGAAACAAGTTATGAGACTATAGGTATCAAGCCAAATATCTCCACAGAACTTGACCCTGTGAAAGATAATGCTTATATAGAAGCTGTTACATGGGTAAATGATAATGCAAATGCTGAATAATGTGAAAATTTTCAGATTATTCAAATTCATTACATGAATTTTACTTGCAAAAGTCATAAATTGGGATAAAATAATAATTTGCCGGGTTTTAAAAGGGTTTTAAAAGAGGTCTTCAAGACCCGGAGAAATGTAAAAAGTTTAATCCCATGTAAGGGATTATGGAGGTAACTTATATGAAGAAATTTACAGTAGTTCTTCTCGTTCTTGCTCTTGCACTTACAAGTGTTTTTGCACAGGGTGCAGCAGAAGCAGCAAAGAAAGGTAGCGTATATTGGCTTAACTTCAAACCAGAATCAGACGCTGCTCTTCAGGAACTTGCAGCAGCTTATACAGCTGAGACCGGTGTTACAGTAAAGGTTGTTACAGCAGCAAGTGGAAAGTACAACGAGACTCTTACAGCAGAGATGGCAAAGTCATCTGCTCCTACACTTTTCATTGTTGGTAATGATGCAGCAGTTGCAGAATGGGGTGATTTCTGTTTGGATCTCACAGGCACAGCTATTGCTAACGAGCTCAACACAGATGCATACAATCTCTATGATGAGAACGGCAAGCTCTGCTCAATTGGTTACTGCTATGAATGTTTTGGTATCATTGTAAACAAAGAGCTCCTTGCTCAGGCTGGTTACTCTGTTGACGATATCAAAGATTTTGCTTCTCTTAAAGCAGTTGTAGAAGACATCCACTCTCGTGCAGCAGAACTTGGTTTTGATGCATTTACATCAAGCGGAATGGATTCTTCCTCTTCTTGGAGATTTACAGGTCACCTTGCAAACGTTGCTCTCTACTATGAAGCAAGAGACAATGGTTGGACAGCTGGTCCTCAGCCTGCAACACTCACAGGTGCTTATCTTGACAACTACAAGAACATTTGGGATCTCTACATCAACAACAGTGCATATGATCCAGCTAGCCTTTCAACAGGTGGATATGATGCTGAAGCTGAGTTTGGAACCAAGAAGGCTGTTTTCTATCAGAATGGTAACTGGGAATACAGTGCACTTACATCAACATACGGCTTAGACCCAGCAACACTTACAATGATTCCTCTCTATTGTGGTGTTGATGGTGAACAGGATGCTGGTCTTGCATGTGGAACAGAAAACTGCTGGGCTATTAATGCAAATGCAAGCAAAGAAGACATTCAGGCAACAATTGATTTCATGGTTTGGATGGTCACATCTGAGACTGGAACAAAGGCTCTTGCAGCAACATTTGGTGCTATTCCTTATAAGAAAGCAGCAGCAAGTGGAAACGTATTCCTTGATGCAGCTAATGAATACAGCAACGAAGGCAAGTATGTCATGACTTGGGCATTCAACTATACTCCAAACGTTGATGACTGGAGAGCTGGTCTTGTATCTGCAATGAACATCTATGATGCAAATCAGACAGATGCTAACTGGGAAGCTGTTAAGACAGCATTCGTTCAGGGCTGGGCAACACAGTACAAGAATACTCACTAAGCTTGTTTTAAGCATAAGAGAGGGGCGGGCACCAAAGCTCGCTCCTTCTCTTTATTTTACGTTAGAGGTTTTTGCAAAACTGTCTTCATGAATCTTGGCTTTGCCTTTGTGGCTAAAA
>CAVEGR010000072.1:0-2189 GCA_963615565.1 Phocaeicola massiliensis
CTACTTATACCGATACCGTTGGCGAGAAAACATTTAATTTTAGAACTCATGACATTTTGGATGCAGAGATATCGGAATATAAGTATTTTATGAGAGAATCAGGATTATTTGACCTGCTTCAAAGTCATCTGATAAGCAATTTGGTTGATTATTCTACCGGGGTGGAAGTTGGACTTGATTCTAATGGAAGAAAGAATAGGGGCGGACATTTGATGGAAGACTTGGTTGAGAAAGCTCTTATTCAAACTGGATTCAGAAGGGACGTTTCCTATTTTAAAGAGATGCAACTAAGTGTTGTGGAAAAAAAATGGGGACTTAATCTTTCTGCCTTGTCAAATCAGGGTAAAACTGAGAAACGCTTTGACTTTGTTGTAAAAGGAAAAGATTTTGTCTATTTAGTTGAAACAAATTTTTATACCAGCGGAGGCTCTAAGCTAAACGAAACTGCTCGTAGTTATAAAACTTTGGCTTTGGAAATGAAAGATGTTGCTGGTTCAAAGTTTGTTTGGTTTACAGATGGTCTTGGCTGGATTAGTGCAAGACATAATTTGGAAGAGACCTTTGATGTTCTTGAAGATTTGTATAATATTAATGACATCAACAATGGAATCATGAAGAGATTGTTTGTCTAATGTATAATTTTCCAATTGATGATAGCTTAATGCCATTTTACTCTTCAGATGATGCAATTCTTCTTCATGGTGACTGCTTTGATTTGCTTGGGAAAATTAAGAATGAATCTGTGGATTTGATTTTTGCAGATCCTCCGTATTTCTTAAGTAATGATGGAATTACTTGCCATGGTGGTAAAATGGTGTCTGTTAACAAAGGCTCTTGGGATAAAATTGGCACCTTTGAGGAAAAGCATAATTATAACAGGCAATGGATTAGATTATGTAATGATGTGTTAAAGCCATCTGGTTCTATATGGATCAGTGGAACCTATCATAATATTTACAGCATTGGAATGGCTCTTGAACAGGAAGGTTTTACAATTATTAACAATGTTACTTGGCAAAAGACTAATCCTCCTCCCAACTTGGCTTGTAGATGTTTTACACACAGTACAGAAACCATTCTTTGGGCTTGTAAAAAAGAGTATAAGAGTCAACATATTTTTAATTATGAACTAATGAAAGAAGAAAATGGAGGAAAACAAATGAAAGATGTCTGGGTCTCTTCTCTAACACCTCCAAAAGAAAAAAAAGAAGGTACGCATCCTACTCAAAAGCCTTTATTTCTTCTTGAGCGAATAATTAAGGCTTCTTCAAATACTAATTCACTTGTTTTAGATCCTTTCTGTGGCAGTTCAACAACTGGTGTTGCAGCTTTAAAGTTGGGACGTAAGTATATTGGAATAGATTCAGAGGAAGAATACTTGAAGTTGTCTCAACGTAGGTTGATGTAAAGTCTCAATAGGTTTGGATTTCTTCATAAAGTTTTAGGAAGCATTGCTGTGTTATTTGGCAGTCTACTAGAGCTCTATGAGCACCTTCATAGCAGATGTTATAATGTTCCGAGAGGTCTGCTAGTCTATGATGGGGCAAGTCTTTCAACACTTTCTTGGAAAGGCGAAGAGTATCGGTAAAGTTGTTACTAAATGGTTTGTTAAGAACTTTAATGCAAGCATCATAGATAAAATTAATATCAAAGTTTACATTGTGTCCAACAATGTGGCGTTCTCCAACAAAGTCAATGAAAGAAGGCAGAACCTCTTCAATAGGGCTTGCAGAATATAACATTTCATTTGTAATTCCAGTTAGTTGTTCTATGAATGCGTTAATTTTGAATCCTGGATTTACAAGTGAACTGAATTTGTCTACTACTTTATAATCTTCTATTTTTAGTGCAGAAAGTTCAATTATGGAATCACAAATAGGAGAGAGGCCGGTGGTCTCTATGTCAATAACAACATAATCTTTTGGAAAATTTAGAGTACTGAGTCCTTTATATGCACGTGTGCTTTTTACTTTCATTTTTTCCTCTTTAAGAGATTTTTGCAAATCTTACAAAACTTCTCAACTATTTTTTACAACCAATGATAACATGCTTTTTACGTTGATTCACATTTGTTTAGAGGTTTTTGCAATATGAGCTTTGTGAAGATTGGTTTTGGATTTGCGAGATAAAAAGCATTTCTGAAAACTGAAATAATACTTTGTGTATTATGAAGTTAGAAGAAATGCTCT
>CAVEGR010000073.1:0-3758 GCA_963615565.1 Phocaeicola massiliensis
AATACAAATATTTTGTCAATTTTATTTAGAATTGGATTTAAGAATGGATTTTGTGTTTTTGACACTGGCTACAAAGGCTAGAAACACTAGGTTTTGACTAGAAGCCTCGCCACTGTTATGAACAAATTCTTTCTGTTCATAGCTATTTAGTGTGATATAATGGCAGTATGATTTTATATTTTTCTGGAACAGGAAACAGTAAGTATGTAGCCTTAAGGCTTGCAGAGCTTTTGGGAGATGAAGTTTATTCTATAACCGATGCATTGAAGGTAAAACGTTGGGGCAAGTTTGTCGTCAGTGATAGAATAATCCTTGCATGTCCTACTTATGCTTGGAGAATTCCTAAGATTGTTACAAACTGGATTGAAAAGAGTTCATTCTGTGGAGCAAAAGACATGTTCTTTGTAATGACCTGTGGAGATTCTATTCATAACGCAGGACACTACAACAGAAAATTATGCAAGAAGAAAGGCTTTAACTATAGAGGAACAACGCATGTGATTATGCCTGAGAACTATATTGCTATGTTTAATGCTCCTTCCCTAGAGAAGGCCACAAGAATTATTGACAACGCAGAACATTGCATCAAAAAAATTGCAGAGGAAATAAAGAGGGGAGAACTCCTTGAGACTCGTATGAAAAAAACACCTTTAGCTGATTGGTTCATGAGCGGGCCTGTCAACAAGCTTTTCTACCTCTTAAAGATTAAAGCTTCTCCTTTCAGAGTAACTGACGCCTGTATAAGTTGTGGTCTCTGTGCTAAAGTCTGTCCTTTAAACAATATTTCAATGGTACAAGCAGAAACTGGTATAAAAAGCATGCCTCAATGGGGAAATAAGTGTACTCACTGCATGGCATGCATTTGCATGTGTCCAAAAGAAGCTATAGAGTACGGTAAAATCAGTGAGGGAAAGGTTAGATATAATATCTTCAGGATAAAAAAACTAAACAGTTAAAGCAGAGATGATTTGGCGCATCTTTGGCATGTTTAGGTCCATGTCTTTGGCAAGGGCAATGAGATTGCGCGCTCTGTCTAAATTTTGCGTTGGGTAAGAAGCTTTGAAATATTTGTCGCCGGTTATAAAATCATCGGTATATCTGGAGGCCAGTTCCAATGTCATGACAAGGCAGCTATCTGGAAGTGAGGAGATTTCTGCTGGCGTCAAGATGT
This sequence comes from Phocaeicola massiliensis, assembly GCA_963615565.1. GTDB lineage: Bacteria > Spirochaetota > Spirochaetia > Sphaerochaetales > Sphaerochaetaceae > UBA9732. The sequence goes on from CAVEGR010000073.1 coordinate 1,172, forward strand.
CTTTTGTTTTGGAGAGGAACCCTTCTGCAAAGGCTTTGAAAATATCAAGGTCAATACGAATTTTGTCAAATTCAAGGCTGGCGGAACCCATGCTGTTGGCAGCAGAGCGTACAGCGTCTCCAAAATCATGGCCCGTAAAGCCCGGCATAACAGTGTCTAAATCAATAACACATAAGGCTTTGTTGGTGGTTTTATCGAAAAGGACATTATTAATCTTTGTATCGTTGTGAGTGACACGCATTGGGATTTTGCCATCTTTATAAAGTTCATGCAAAACGCAGGCCTTGTCATGCATTGAAAAGAGATATTCTGCCTCCGCTGTGCACTGACTTGCTCTTCCAAGCTCATCTTCTTGATAGTGAGACTTCAGAGTCTGAAACCGTTTTGGTGTATTGTGGAAATCTACAATTGTTTCATAAAGCACACTGGCATCGAATGTAGATAAATCTCTTTGGAAGTTACCAAAAGCCACAGCAGCATCGTAGACAATATGTGGATCTTTTGAAGAATTGAACGTTACTGAATCAATATATGTGTAAATACGCCAAAAGCTGTCGCCTGTAATGTAAAAATTCTTGCCATCTGGACAATAAAGTAGTTCTAAACATATGGCATTTGGATTTTCTTTCTTTATGTGATTAATGATTCTGTCAATATTTAGCATGACTTCTTTTGGTTTCTTGAAAACGTATGTATTAATCTCTTGAAAAAGGTATGCTTTTTGTTTGCCTTCAGAATCCTCCAAAGTCACTTTGTAAGTATGATTTACTTTTCCTGCAGAAATTACTTCTACTAGAACGATATTTCCATTTAGCTTAAAGGCTTGTGCAATAGCCTCCACCTTTGAATTAACAAGATTGTTCTCAACAGTGCTCATAACTGGAACATAATAACACATAGTCTTGCAGGTTGTGAAGAAGAGTACTAGTATTGAAACATTGTAGAGGGTTTTGAGAGATAGCATGATTAGAGTTCTTTCCGTTGATAATATGAGAAAAAGTGATGCACATACAATTGAAAGTGGCATTTCAGGTAAAGAATTGATGTACAGAGCTGGCGTGGGCGTTGTAAATGCAATGTGCAAAATAAAGCCAGTTAATGGACCTGTTGCAATTGTTTGTGGCTCAGGCAACAATGCTGGAGATGGATATGTAATTGCTAAAATCCTTCAAGAAAACAATATTGCTTGTACAATTTTTAGGCTCTCAGAGAAAGCTTCAGAGGATGGTATTTTCTACCTAAATCAATGCCTAAACAGTACACTAGAGAATAAGATTGATGTCCTATTTTGCAATGAATATACTAATTTTTCAGGGTATAATACTATTATAGACTGTATTTTTGGTACAGGGTTCAAAGGTGTAGTTCAGGGTCTTGCATCTCAAATTATTACCAAGATAAACACTAGCAATGCCTATGTTGTATCTGTTGATATCAACAGTGGACTTAATGGAGATAATGGTCTTTCAGCTCTTTGTGTTCATTCAGATTTAACTGTTGCTATTGGAGACTTTAAACCTGGGCATTTTTTAAACCAAGCAAAGGATGTAATAAAAGAAAAATGTAACGTAGATATTGGAATATCTCCAGTTGAAAAACCTTTTTGGTTAGTAGAAAAGGATGATTTTAATAAGATCTTTAAAGCCCGTCCAAACTACTCAAACAAAGGCTCTTTTGGCTACATTGCCTTAATTGGAGGTTCTAAACGTTACTGTGGTGCTATACAACTTGCTACACTTGCAAATGCAGCAATGCGTTCTGGTGCTGGAGTTGTTCAAGTAGCCCTTCCAAACTCCCTAATTCATGATGTAACTTCTCACATTCTTGAAAGTACAGTTTACCCACTTTCAGATAAAGATGGGGAGCTTGTATTCGTTGAAGATGAAATTAGACATCTTATTCAAAGAGTAAAGACAATAGCCTTTGGAATGGGCATTGGAGTCTCCTCCCAGACATCTAAACTTCTTTCCTATATTCTCTCCCACTATGATGGGCGCCTTATAATTGATGCCGATGGTCTTACAATTCTATCTCAATTAACGAAAGAAAATCCCTCTATTCTTTCAAATTCAAAATGCCAAATAGTTCTTACTCCACACTTAAAAGAATTTTCAAGACTCTCTGGCCTTGAAATTGAAACAATTCAAGAAAATCCTATTTATCATGCACAAAAATATGTGCAAGAGTATGTAAAGAAACATGACAAAAACAATTTAGTTTTGCTTCTAAAAGGACCAACAACAATTGTAACAGATGGAAATGAGGTCTTTCTTACTGATGCCGGCTGTGCTGGCATGGCAACAGCTGGAAGTGGAGATGTGCTTTCTGGAATTCTTTCTGCTGTCTGTGCATGGGGCAATGATCTTACACTTTCAACAATAGCAGGAGCCTATATCAATGGTAAAGCTGGCGAATATGTACAAAAGGAGATAAACCCAATAAGCATGATTGCAAGCGACACTGTAAATGAAATTACAAAGGTTATAAATCAGTATTTTTAGGTTTTGCACAGTTTGGCACAATTCTTCATTCTTAGAGGTTTTTGCAAAATGAGCTTTGTGAAGATTGGTTTTGGATTTGCGAGATA
>CAVEGR010000074.1:0-17623 GCA_963615565.1 Phocaeicola massiliensis
CTCTTATTCTTGTTACAATCTCATTGAGAAAGAAAACAGACTCATGCAGGCTTGTATACAAAGATATCAAGTTTGAAAAAAACATGCTTAAGAAAACAATCTATATTGGACTTCCTGCTGGTCTTCAATCTGTTCTTTACACTGTTTCAAATCTTATTATTCAAGCAGAAATTAATGGGTTTGGAACAAATGCAGCAGCTGCATGGGCAGCTTATGGAAAACTGGATTGTTTTTTCTGGATGATATTGCAAGCCTTTGGAATTGCAATTACAACTTTTGTTGGACAAAACTATGGAGCAGGGCAGATTGAACGTTCTAAGAAAGGTGTTCGTACCTGTTTGTATATGTCATTTGTGACAACTTTGGGTATTGAAGCTATATATCTAATGTTCTCACGTTATGGTTTTATGTTGTTTGTAAGTGATGATGAAGTGATTAACATTGGTATTCAAATTCTTAACAGAATTGCTCCTTTCTACTTTACTTACATCTTTATTGAAATTCTTTCAGGTGCAATTAGAGGAACTGGAAAATCTCTTGTTCCAACGCTAATTACTGTTTTTGGAATATGTGTACTTAGAATGGTATGGCTTGCAATTGTTCCTCCAATATATGGAACTCTAAGTTCTGTCATGGCTTGTTATCCTGCAACTTGGATTGTCACTTCTCTTGCATTCTTCTTTTACTATGAATTTGGCAATATCTATGGACTTAAAACAAAATGACAAACGTTTTTCCAGAGCAACCAGCAAAAGAAGAATGCCTCAAACTTATTTCTGAATTAGATGAAAACAAATTAGGTGAGACTTTGAAACAAGCCGGACATGGCAGAATGTTTGGAATCCTTACTTGTACAGATGGAACTGTTTACAAAGCATTTTCTGGATTGCTTGAGGGATATTATGAGGCAGAAGGATTTGTTCCTCCTGTCTTTGATGTTCAAAAAATGCAAGAACTTCTTGCTTATTATGACACAATCATTAAAGAAGCTAAAAACTCAAAAATAAGTTCAAAAGCATGTTGGCAAGAAGTTCTTCAACTGTACACTTTTAACTGCTTTGATGGTCTCAAACGGACACTTGATGTAATTTTTCCTAGTGCTCCTTCTGGTACAGGCGATTGTTGTGCTCCCAAATTATTAAGTTTTGCTTATGGGCAAGGAAAGAAACCAGCTTCTCTATGTGAATTCTTTTACGGCTCAGGAAGTCAGCAGCATCTAAGTTTTTATAGTCCATGTGACTTTAGGTGTAAACCTATTCTTAAACACATACTTGGACTAGATATTATATACTACGACTCATCCATTATTGTGGTTAACAAGCCAAGTGGACTTCTAAGCATTGAAGGACGAGGAGAAGACAAAAAGGATTGTATTGCCTCTAGAGTTAAAAAACTATATCCAAACTGTATTTCACAGCCGTGTGTTCATAGGTTGGACCAAGCAACAAGTGGTCTTATGGTATTAGGTTTAACTCAAGAATCTCATGATAAACTTTCAATTTCTTTTGAAAAAAGGATTCCTCATAAAACTTATGAAGCTCTCGTTTATGGGCGTATTGCAGAAGAGGAAGGTACTATTGAAATTCCAATTAGGTTGGATGTTAATAACAGACCACATCAAATTGTGGATTATGAGAATGGAAAAAATGCCATCACAAAGTGGAAACGCCTTTCTGTTGAAAATCTCTTTGGCTGTAAATGTACTAGGCTAATGCTTGAACCATTAACGGGAAGAACGCACCAACTACGTGTTCATTGTGCTTATGGATTAAATCATCCAATTGTTGGAGATAGACTTTACGGATATAGCAATAGTGAAAATGCAAATCCTGAGAACGTACCACGCTTAATGCTTCAAGCAAAAAAACTCTCTTTTTTCCATCCTATATCAAACCAAATTATGAATTTTGAACTTCCTTCAGATTTTTAGTGGTTTTTTGCAAAACATCAAAAACTTCAGCAAATTTCTTTCCCATTATTTCAAAACCCACCCTATAATGAAACTAATGATTTGTAGAGGTTTTTCAAAAACCTCTGTAGGTAAGGTTTATGATAAAAACTCAAAACAATGACAAAAATGAAAATTTACACATTCTTGTTTGTGTAAAACAGGTACCAGGCTCAAGTGCTGTCAAGGTTGATGAAAAAACAGGTCTTCTTATAAGGCCAAAAGTTGGAAACAAGCTAAATCCATATGATCTTTTTGCATTGGAAGAAGCATTGAAACTTAAAGATAAAAAAGAGAAAAATAATAAAATCAAAATTTCAGTACTTACAATGGGTCCTCCTCAAGCAAAAGAATCGCTCTTAGAATGTCTTTGGATGGGATGTGATTCAGCTTATCTTGCAAGTGATAGAGCCTTTGGTGGAGCAGATGTTCTTGCAACTAGTTACACTCTTAATCAGGCAATTCTTAAAGTTGGAATGCCAGACATAATTTTTTGTGGAAAACAAACAACAGATGGAGATACAGCTCAAGTTGGAGCAGAACTTGCAGAACATCTTGGAATACCGCACATATCTAATGTTGTAAAGTTAGTTTCAGTTTCCAATAAAAGCGTAACAGTGAAAGCATTACAGGAAAATTTGATTATTGAGGAAAAATTGGAACTTCCATGCTTAGTGTGCTTGGACATCGATATAAATACACCAAGGCTTCCTTCTTATAGAAAGAAGAAAACTATAGATGAAAAGTCCATCCAAGTTTTTACACTTGAAGACATGGCTGATAAAGATGCCTTGCATTATGGATTAAAAGGTTCTGCAACTCATGTTCAAAAAATATTTCCTCCAGAGAAAAATAATGACAGAGTTATTTACAAAGGAAGTTCTGAAGAGCTTGTGGATAAGATTACAACAATTTTGCATGAACGCAGGTTTATTTGAGAGGACATTATATGGGACTAATAATACATAAAGAAAAACTAACACCACAAATATGTGAAAAACTTGTTGGACTTTGTCCATTTGGAGCCATATCTCAAACTATGAACTCAAATACAAATAACCCTGAAATAGAAATTGGAATGGCTTGCAAATTGTGCAAAGCATGCGTGAGAAAAAGTGAAGGTGCAATAACTTTTGAACAAGAGCCTGTAGCTGATGAATTGGTCAAAGAAATTGATAAAAGCCAATATAAAGGAGTTCTTGTACTGTGTGAGCATTTTCATGGCATAGTTCACAACGTGACTTTTGAGCTATTAGGAAAAGCCAAAGAACTTGCTAAGGTTACAAAACAGCCAGTAATGGCACTTGTAATAGGCCATAATGTAGCAAAAATGGCACAAGAATTGTTTCATTACGGAGCAAATGAAGTATACGTGTATGACAATCCAGGACTTGAAAACTTCATGATTGAGCCATATACGAATGTATTTGAGTCCTTCATAAAGGAGATTTGTCCATCTTCAATACTTGTAGGTGCAACTAATATAGGACGCTCTTTAGCTCCACGAGTTGCAGCTCGTCTTGGTTGTGGACTTACAGCAGACTGCACTGCATTAGAAATGAATGAGAATACAGATCTTGTTCAAATAAGACCCGCTTTTGGTGGAAACATCATGGCACGCATAATATCGCCTAACACACGTCCTCAATTTTGCACTGTCCGATACAAAGTCTTCCCCAAACCCACTCGAATTGAGGTCTTGCCAGCTGAAAATGCCCAAGATGTCCGCATAATGCCAGTTAGCAAATCCATGCTTACATGCCATACCGCAATTGTGGACATAACAGAAAAGCCCTCTGCACTAGATATCTCAGAGGCCGATATTATTGTTCAGGCCGGACGTGGTGTGAAAACTCAAAAAGACCTTGAGCTCGTGGAGCGTCTTGCAAATGCACTTGGTGGTATAGTTGCTTGCACACGACCTCTAGTTGAGTGTAATTGGTTTGATTCAAGACGGCAAATAGGACTTTCTGGAAGAACTGTAAAACCAAAACTTCTAATATGCATTGGAGTAAGTGGTGCAATCCAAACAGTAGCCGGAATGAAGGGTAGTGACTGCATAATTGCTATAAACAATGATCCACAGGCACCTATTTTTGATGTTGCAACCTACGGTATAGTTGGAGATCTTTATGAAATAGTGCCACAATTACTAGCTAGAATTGAGTCCTCAAAGGAGGCAAATGCATGAGCGTTGAATTTGAAAAAATAGATAAAACAGACATAGAAAACCTACAGTCTCTAGTGACTTCCAAAATTTTACTTTCTGAGGAAATAAATGACGATTATTGTCATGATGAACTTGGCACAGCTTATGGAGTACCTGAAGCATTAGTGAAAGTTTCCTCTACATTAGAAGTCTCAAAAGTAATGCAATATGCATATTCTCATAATATTCCTGTTGTTGTTAGAGGTAGCGGAACTGGGCTTGTTGGTGGAGCTGTTGCTGTTTGTGGCGGGATTATGCTTGATGTCTCTCTAATGAACAAGATATTGGAGCTTGATGAAGACAATCTCGCTGTTACTGTGCAGTGTGGTGTTCTACTTATGGAATTGGCTCAATATTGTAATGACCATGGATATCAGTATTGTCCAGATCCTGGAGAAAAAAGTGCAACCATAGGTGGAAATATCTCTACAAATGCTGGTGGAATGAGAGCTGTGAAATATGGTGTTACTCGTGATGCTGTGCGTGCATTAACGGCTGTACTTCCTAATGGAGAAGTCATAGAGCTTGGAGGAAAGATAGTTAAAAATTCAAGTGGATACTCATTGATGAACCTTATCATTGGTAGTGAAGGAACTCTTGCTGTTATAACTCAAGCAACGCTCAAAATAATACCTAAGCCTGAATATGAAATGAGTATTCTTGTTCCATTTAATTCAATGGCAGAAGCAATAAAAGCTGTTCCTAAAATTATCGGGGCAAAGGTGACTCCAGTGGCAATAGAGTACATGAGCCGTGACGTAATTCTTTTTGCAGAAGACTATCTTGGAAAGAAATTTCCAACTCATGCTGCAGATGCATATCTTCTTATGTCATTTGATGGCAACACAAAAGAAGCCCTCTTGCATGATCAGGAAGTAGTATCTGATTTGTATCTTGATCTTGGTGCTATAGATGTTTTCTTAATAGACACAGAGGAAAGAAGTGCAAGCGTGTGGTCTGCAAGAAGTGCATTCTTAGAAGCAATAAAGAGTTCTACGGATTTAATTGATGAATGTGATGTTGTTGTTCCTCGTAGCCATGTTGCTGATTTTATTCTCTATACGCATGAAGTCTCTTCTTTGGTGGGCCTTCGTATACCTTCATTTGGTCATGCTGGTGATGGAAATCTTCATATTTATCTTTGTAAAGATGCTTTGGATGAAACTTCGTGGGATGTTAAACGTAAGGAAGCTTTCCGTCTTATGTATTCAAAAGCTCATGAGTTTGGAGGACAAGTAAGTGGAGAGCATGGTATTGGACTTGATAAAAAAGAGTATCTTGCAAATGTCTTGGGTCCAGTTCAGTTAAATCTAATGAAAGGTATTAAAGATGTCTTTGATCCTAGGGGGATATTAAACCCATACAAGGTAATATAATTCTTTTTCGTTCTTTCTCGTTTATACCAATGTTTCAAACATAACTGTCCATAAGATTTTTTGTAGGCCAAAGTCATAAGAAATTGAAACACTAAGAGGTGCTGTCTTCAATCCCAAAAATCCAACATCCGTGGAGACTTTTCCTCCAACTTGGGCAGACGGTACAATTCCTTTGTACCACAGAAGATTTGCAAAGACACCAATCTTATTGTTAGAAAGAAGAATGAGTTCTGCAAGTCCAATTTTTCTTGAATAGAAAGTCCAATCAATAGCTATGGAAGAAGCAATTATATATTGCTGAGCGTTTGGTGTTATTGGTTTTGCTGTCCCCTGTGATTTTAATGTTGGATCTGCAAGAATATAGCCATCAGAAGGGAAAATAGGAACTTCACCACTATTATCAAAAGCCACTCTGTAATTTAAATTTAGATTAAACTTAATTGGAACGTTCCACGGTGTAATGCCAACGTTAAGATATGTTGTACCAAAAAATCTGGATTGTGGAGTTGCTAGCCAGCCTAAAGCTTGCAGTCCTGCTTTAAATATGGCAGAAAAAACAGTTGAATCATAACCAAATTCTCCAACAATAGATGAAAGAGGTAAGGTTGAATCCCAAAAAGATCCAGTGAGACCGTCATTTTTGAACGTTACTTCCAGTGTTTGTCTTGCTGTAAACTTAAATAATCCGCTTAAAGAACCTATATTAAAAGTCCCAGTTCTATATTGTAAAGATTCAGACAAGAGTGAAGAGTGTGCAAGTTGAACGTTCTTTGATACTCCAACCTTATAGTAAAATGTGCCATCAACATTAAACTTAAAATGGTTTCCTAAATAGTAGTTTAACGAGAAATTTAAAGTTGGTAAGGTATGGGAAAATCTTTGTAAATTACCTGAGTAATTATCATATCCAAAAGACATGAGCTTTGAAGATCCTCCCACTACTAAATTCAAATCAAGATTATTGTATGAGAATGCATACATTATTCCAAAAAGCAAATCATCTCTCAAAAGGTAACCGTTGTCACAATGTGAAGAGATGGCAACCCCAAACATAGATGATGTCCCATAATTAGAAGTTCTATTAAAAATATCGAAGTTCTTTTTAACTATGGGCATCTTAATCTCAAATTCTGTTCTCTTGGTAATAAGTTTTTCTCTAAAAGAAGTATTGATACTAACTGAATTATCGTCTTTGTTATAAAGCTCTGCTAAGGAAGATATTTCAGCACTTACTTCTTGGCAAGAGATATAACCTTGCTGAGCAAGAGCTTTGCATGATGCAAAATCCATAAAAGAGAAATCTTCTACATTGCATCTTACCCAAACAACATTTGGATGTTCTAGAAGTTCTTTGACGCCCTGCCTTCTCTTTCCTATATCAATGCTAACATTGAGGCCAGTTAAAGGGTTCTTTAGATTTAAGTTCTTACCTGCGTAAAACGTTGTTGAAACTAAAATGTTATTTGAGTACTTATAAGCAACATTAAGAGGAACAAGATTTGCAATTCCGCCATCAATTAAAATATGGTTTTCATACTCAACACTACCAAAGTAGACTGGAAGGGCAAAACTTGCAGCAAGAATGTCATAAAAGTCACCTTCTGCAAGTAAAATTTGGCGTTTTGTTACCATGTCTTCACATACTACAATAACTGGAATTGCAAGTTCTTCCAGTTTTAGATCTTCTCCAAGATAGGAACAAATACAAGATTTAAATTTATATACGTTTAGTAATCCAGTGTTAATTGGAAGAGTAAAATCAAAAAGTTGACCAATATCTGTACTAGTCATGAGCTGGACAATTTGATCTGGGCTAAGGCCTGCACTGTACAAGAGGGCAATAATGCTGCCCATGGAGTTGCTTACAATATAGTCTGGAACAATCCCTTGCTCCTCTAAATACTGTAAAACGCCAATATGTGCATAAGCTCGGGCAGAGCCTCCGCTTAAGACAACTCCTACAGGTTCACGCTGTCCACCTGTTTTTTCATTAATTCTTTCAATGAAATTTTCTTCTCCGTAGAATATTGGCTCATCTGCAAGAAGGAGAGTGTCGTCATCAGCAAAGACCATAAAGCTTGCAAGCAACACAATCAAAATCAAAACAAGCTTTTTAATCTTCATCAATAGCCCTCCAAACCCTTAAATATTACCATTTGTATCCTTATCTTTGAATACATTTAACTAACAATACAAATAAAAAAGTTAAAAATCAAACACACTTGAAAAAAAGCAATCTTTAGGCTAACATAGCCTAGTAGTTGCCGGAGTGGCGGAATGGTAGACGCGCTAGACTCAAAATCTGGTGTCAGCAATGGCGTTCGAGTTCGAGTCTCGTCTCCGGTAAAAAGTGCAAATGAGATAACTCAGATGCACTTTTTTTATTTTTCTGCAAATCAAAATGATTCCAAAATTTGCAAAAGCCTCCATAAAGAATACTTTATTGACATACATTTCTTATTGAGATATGTTACTAATAATTCTTAAAGAGCTCTAAGGTGGAACTTCAATGGAACGTCATACAATTCAACGTACACTTACACTTGGTGCTGTAAAAAAACTTAAAAATCATCCAACCGCAGAGGAAGTTTATACAGAGGTTGCAAAAGAACATACAACCATAAGTAAAGGAACAGTTTATAGAAATCTAAAAGAACTTTCTCAAAATGGTGAGTTGTACGAAATTGAAGTTCCTGGAGCTGCAAATCATTTTGATCATAACTGTTATAAGCATTACCATGCTCGTTGCATTAAATGTGGCAGGCTGGTAGATGTAGATTTGCCATATATGTCAGATTTAATTGATAAGATTTCAGACAAACATTGTTTTGAATTTACCGGCTATGATCTTGTGTTTAAAGGTCTTTGTGCTCAGTGCCAAGATCTGTGCCAAGAGAAATTGCCTGACGAGTATCAGTCTGTTATGAAAACAAATAATGGCTATTGATGTTTAATATTTTTCCTAAACCATATATAATGCCACGGAAAGATTTTAAAAATTATGGAATTCTTTGAAAAAGATTTTGGAAAGATATTAAAAAATAATGCTCAAGAGATGAGGCATGAATTACTACCTCAAGGGACTAATTGCTTTAGAGTCTATGATAGAAACTTGTCTCAGTTTCCAGTAACAGTAGACATTTATGGTAAGTACGCAAAAGTTACTGATTATGGTGAAGAGGGACCTCTTTCAGCCCAAATGCTTTCAAGTTGCGTTGATATTTGTGCTAGGATGCTATATTTGGAGCATGAGAATATTATTTATTCTTATAGAGCAAAACGCATTGAAAGAGAGCAACACGAGAAGACAGAAGATAATTGTATTGAAACTATAGTTGATGAAAACAATCTCCATTTTAAGGTAGATTTGGCTACTTATGTAGATACTGGGCTGTTTTTAGACCATCGTTTGACTAGAATGCTTGTAAGAGAAAGAAGTATGAGAGCAGATGTCTTGAACCTTTTTTCTTATACTGGAAGCTTCTCTGTATATGCTGCAGCCGGTGGTGCTAACAGTGTCAAAAGCATTGATATGAGCGCAACTTATACTAGGTGGGCTGAAGAAAATTTGGCTCAAAATGGTTTTTCTGGTGATTCATTTCAATGCCTTTGCATGGATGCTACAAAGTACGTTGACCTTGCCATAAAACAAGGTGAAAAGTTCGATATTATTATTTTTGACCCGCCATCATTTTCTAACAGCAGAAAGATGGATGGTGATTTTGATGTAGCTCGCGACTATGTTAAGTGGGTTAAAAATCTTGCTAAATTGCTTAAGAAAACAGGTTTTATTCTGTTTTCAACCAATCTTGGATCTTTTAGGATGGATAAAAGACAGCTCAAAGGGTTGAGCGTCAAGGAAATTACAGGAGCAGTACAGGCTCCGGGATTTATTAAAGGCCGCAAAGGTACGGCTAGGAGTTGGATGATGGCATTAGATGATGATTCACTCAAATTGGATTGGAGTGAAACAAGTGAGAAGCCAAAGAAGAAGTCTGAGAAGGGTTCAGACAAGAAGGATTCGGAAAAAAAGAATTCCTATAAAAAGGCTTCAGAAAGAACAAGTTCTGAGAGAAGAACTTACGAGAGAAGACGTGGTGAAAGAGACAAGAGTTATGGAGCCCGTAACTATGGCTCAAGAGATAGACACTATTCAAGTGACACTTACAGAGAAAATAGATCTTATGATGACTATGAGGAAAAGCCATATAGGGATAGAGATTATAAGTCTTATAGCGAGAAATCTTATGGTTCTTGGACTTACAAGGACAGACCCAACAACGGCAGATCTAACGGCGGTAAATTTAGTAGCGAAAGATCCTACAACGAGAGATCTTACGGAGAAAGAAAATCATACAGAGATAGATATGATAACAATGAAAGCTGTGAATATAGAGATGACAGACCAAGCTATCGCAGCCGCGTAGAGCGTAACTCTGAACGGGGTGGCTATGAGCGCTACAGTAGGCCACGCTATGAGAAATCTGACAGATATGAGCGTAATGATAGACGTACTGGTGGCTCTTATGATTCATATGGTGCAAATAAAGAACGTTCACGCAATACTACAGGAAGCAGAAGCTCCACCACGCCATACAGAGGCCGCGAAGATAAGGCCACAAAGGGCAAAAAACCGTATGGTTTTGACTCATTCAAGCCGGCACGTTCCAGAGATGATAGCTCTGATTTCTTCTGGAATTCCGATGACTTTGATCCAAAAGCAGAAAGCTAAGGAACTGTTCTAAACTGTTCCAATGAAAAAGGGACCTCGTTTTGAGGCCCCTTTTCATATATGGGTTTAATCTTATAATCCAATTTTTGCCTTTTGCTTTGCCCAAGAATCTTTCAGAGTTACTGTTCTGTTGAATACTGGATGCTCTGCTGTTGTGTCATAGTCTGCAGTGAAGTATCCACTTCTAATGAACTGTAGGTATTCACCTGGTTTTGCATTTGCAAAGGTTGGTTCAATTTTCGCTTCTTTCATGATGATGAGCGAATTTGGATTAAGATCATCAAGATAGTTGCCAGTACTTGCACCTGGGTTTTCAGCTGCAAAGAGTTTATCATAAAGACGAACTTCTGCATTTACTGCATGCTTTGCACTTACCCAATGGCTTGTTCCCTTAACCTTGCGTCCGTCAGGGGTTTCTCCTCCACGTGATTCAGGATCATAGGTACAGTGAACAACAGTTACATTACCGTTTTCGTCTTTCTCGCAGCTAGTTGCTTTTACATAATAAGCATTCTTTAGGCGAATTTCATTTCCAATATAAAGACGGTGATAACCTTTAACTGGAACTTCCATGAAATCTTCACGCTCAATGTAAAGCTCGTTGGTAAATGGAATTTCACGTGTTCCCATTGATGGATCTTCTGGATTGTTCTCAGTTGTGAAGTACTCTGTTTTGTCTGCTGGATAGTTATCAATTACAAGACGTATTGGATCTAGGACCGCCATGACACGTTTTGCACGCTTGTTAAGATCTTCACGAACGCAGAACTCCATAAGAGAATAATCTACAACAGATTCAACTTTTGCAACTCCAACACGGTTTACAAAGTCTTTCATTGACTCTGGGGAGTATCCACGTCTTCTAATTCCACTGACAGTAGGCATTCTTGGGTCATCCCAGCCGGTTACAATGCCCATATTGACCAACTGCAAAAGTTTTCTCTTACTCATTACAAGATAATTGATATTAAGTCTAGCAAATTCGTACTGGTGAGGTGTGTGTTCAATGCCATCAATAGAGCAAGCCCAGTCATAAGCTGGTCTATGGTCTTCAAATTCCAAAGTACAAATTGAGTGTGTAATGCCTTCAATTGCATCTGAGATAGGATGAGTGAAATCGTACATTGGATAAATGCACCACTTGTTTCCTGTTCTAGGATGCTCAGCAAATTTAATTCTGTATAAGGCAGGGTCTCTCATGTTGATGTTTGGACTTGCCATATCAAGTTTTGCTCTGAGAAGATAAGTACCTTCTGGATACTTGCCTTCACCCATTTCCTTAAAGAGTCTAAGATTTTCTTCTATGCTTCTATTGCGGTCTGGGCTGTCTTTGCCTGGAGTAGTTAGTGTACCACGGTTAATACGAACTTCTTCTGGACTCTGGCTGTCTACATAAGCCATGCCTTTTTTGATTAAGTCTATTGCAATCTCATGAAGCTGATCATAGTAGTCTGATGCATAATATTCATGCTTTCCCCAATCAAATCCAAGCCATTTGATATCGGACTTGATGGAGTCTATGTATTCCATGTCTTCTTTTGCTGGGTTGGTATCGTCTAGTCTTAGGTGACAAATTCCGCCATATTTCTGGGCAAGTCCAAAATTCAGGCAGATACTTTTGATGTGTCCTATGTGTAAATAGCCGTTTGGTTCTGGTGGAAAGCGTGTAACTATTTGGCCATTTGGCACTCTTCCATTTGCAAGGTCGTCTTCAATGATTTTTTCAATGAAGTTAAGTGGAGCTTTTTCTTTTACTTCTGTCTCCTCAATGTTGGTTTCATTCTTGTCCATAATTCCTCCGTAGCCCTTCCAAAGGGGCCCTAAAGTGTTGTCCAATGATAGCATATTGCATGAAAACATGCCATAATCGTATGTATATTAAAGAGTACGCGGCAAACGTGCAATATGGAGTAGATATGATTGTTTGTGTTGGAGAATCGCTTGTAGATGTAATTGATAAAGATGGTGTTGTCTCAGAAACTATTGGGGGTTGTCCGTTAAATGTTGCATTAACTACTGCAAGGCTTGGATCTTCAACTGCACTTTTTACTAGGATTTCAAGTGATTCCTATGGTAATATGATTCTTGAAAAGTTAATAGATAACTGCATTATGTTTGATCCTCAGTTGTGCAATTGTGAACTTCCAACGTTGTGTAGTAAGGCTTTTATTGATCATGATGGAAAGGCTGAGTATATTTTTGATTGGAAGCAAACGGTAGCCTCAAATGTAACTGTAGCCCAACTTTCTAATGCATTCTCTGTAATGACGGACATTGATTTTATTATGACAGGTTCTTTGATGCTTGCTTTTCCTACTACTAGAGAAGCTGTTTTCTCAGCAATAGAGACTATAAATCCAAGGCCTGTAATATTCTATGATCCAAATGTAAGACCCGCTGTTATTGATGATATGGAAGACTTTAAAGAGCATATGTTGCAATATGCTCAGAAATGCGAGATTGTTAAAATCAGTGAAGATGATTTAAGCTTAGTTTTTCCAAATTTAAGTGTAGAAGCTGCAATTCAAGAACTTAGAAAGGTCTGCAAACTTTATCTTATTGTAACTCATGGAGAGAAAGGATCTTCTTGGTATGCTCCAAGCTTTACTGTCAGAGTTCCATCTTGTCCGGTTGAAACGCTTGTAGATACAATTGGATGTGGAGATGTTTTTTCTGGTGCAATTTTGGCACAACTTCAAAAAAGAAAAGATAATTACAAGAAAAGCATTGAAGATATCTCAGAAACTGAAGCTAAAAGAATACTTGAATTTGCTTCAATGATGGCTGCGAATAACTGTACAAAACAGGGGTGTGACCCAAGCGTTCAAACCATCTAAAACCTTTTAAGTATATTGGCACGTGTTTGCTTTTACGTTACTATTTTGAGCATGAAGATTAAAAGCAAAGCTGTTAAAATTCTTTTGATTGTACTTGTAACTATACTTGTTGTTTTTATAGGTTATGCATTGGTTAAATGGACCTCTGCAATTGAGTCAAAACAACGGCAAAAAGAGTTAAGAAGTGCTTTGCAGGATGTTCTCAATGCTTCAGGAGAAAAAGGCCTTTTAGAAATGGCTGGAGTTCCTGTTGATAACATTTACTATGGAGACTCGGGAGTGACTTTATTTCAAGGCAATGAAGGCTCCTGGAACTATAGTGAGGATGAGCTTCAGAATATTAGTATATTTGAAAAATGCAACAAAGCTGTAGTTCATATTGAGACTACAGTTTCAAATGATTCCTCTTACTTTGATGCTGTTCCAGCTACAGATACTGGTTCCGGTTTCTTAGTTTCTTCTGACGGTTATATTGTTACAAACGAACATGTTATAGCTGATGCATCTGTGATAACGGTATCTCTTTATGATAATTCTACTTATGAAGCACAATTGATAGGAATTGATAGTGAAAATGATATTGCAGTAATTCGCATTATACCTTCTGATGGCGTACAGTTGGATTATCTTACATTTGGTGATTCTGACTCTCTTGTGGTTGGCCAAAAGGTTCTTGCAATTGGAAACCCATTTGGTTATGACAGAACACTTGTCACAGGTTGTATTTCAGGCTTAAGCAGACCAATCAGAGATGAAGACGGTAAAGTTTTATTAGGTATGATTCAAACGTCTGCTCCTATAAATCCGGGAAACTCAGGAGGACCTCTTCTCAACACAAAAGGGGAAGTGATAGGTATTAATACTTCCATTTATTCCACAAGTGGTACAAGTCAAGGTATGAATTTTGCTGTAGCTTCTAACACAGCTGTTGATGCGGTTGCAGATTTAATAAAGTATGGCAAAGTTACTAGAGGATGGTTGGATATTGTTCCTGTTCAGCTTTCTCAGTCTATTGTTGATTATGCTGGTCTTAAGGTTTCAAAAGGTCTTTTGGTTAGCCAAGTGGTTACAAACGGAAAGGCTGATAAGGCTGGACTTAAAGCAGGTACTACACAGGTGCTTTATGGTTCTTCCGTTATTTACTTAGGTGGCGATATTATTACTCAGGTCAACGGAGTGGACATTGCAGATTACAATGATCTCTTTACTTCTCTTTCTAATACAAAACCTGGAGATAAAGTCTCTGTTGTTGTGAACCGCAATGGATCCACGGTTAAGCTTACAATTGAACTTGTAGAGCGTACAGAAGAATACTTGAGCTGGATTTCACAGTAGTGCGTGCAAAAGGCTAAAAATCTCAAAAGATAGGAAGAACATTATGTCAGAGGAGCTTTCAAAACTTGATTCCAGTTGGGGAGGAGAGATGGTTCAAAATGTTCATGGTGCAGTTCAATGGACAGACAAACCATTTGTAGTTCATGCTCCTTTTGAGACTTCAGGGGATCAGCAACAGGCCATAGACAAGCTTTCAGAGGGTGTTCTTAACGGAGATAGATATCAGACGTTAAAAGGTGTAACGGGGTCCGGAAAGACGTATACAATGGCAAAAATTATAGAGAAAGTGCAGCGTCCTACCCTCGTTTTGTCTCATAACAAAACTTTGGCAGCTCAACTATATAAGGAATTTAAGTCTTTTTTTCCAGAAAACCGCGTTGAATATTTTGTCTCTACATACGACTATTATCAGCCTGAAGCATATGTACCAGGTAAGGACTTATACATAGAAAAAGATGCAGATATAAATGAAGAAATTGACCGCATGAGATTATCGGCATCATTTTCGTTGATGGAAAGACGAGATGTCATTGTGGTTGCAACTGTTTCGTGTATATTCAGTCTTGCAAATCCTGTGTCGCTTAGAGATATGACGCATGTGTTTAGAACTGGTATGATGTTTAATCACAGAACTGAGTTGGAACAGCTGACTAGAATGCAATATGAACGTAACGACATGGTGCTTACACGTGGTTCGTTTCGCGTTCATGGTGATGTAATTGAGATTTTTCCGCCGTACTTAGAGAATGCTGTGAGAATTACGCTTGATTGGGATAATGTTGAGACAATTCAGTGGTTTGATCCTATCTCTGGCGAAAAACAAAACAAGCAGGAAAGTTTTACTCTGTATCCTGCTAAGCAATTTGTCATGCCCAAAGAGCAGGTTTTGGCTGCTTTAGACCGTATTCGTAAAGAAATGGAGGATCAGTACGAGTATTTCATGAATACTGGACATCCTCTTGAGGCAGAAAGAATTAAGACTCGTGTTGAGTATGATCTTGAGATGCTTCAGGAACTTGGATATTGCTCTGGCATTGAGAATTATTCTAGACCTCTTTCAAATAGGGCTCCGGGGGAGAGACCTGCGGTGTTGCTTGATTATTTCCAACCCGATTTTCTTACCTTCATTGATGAGTCTCATGTGACGCTTCCTCAAATTGGAGCAATGTATGAAGGAGACCATTCAAGAAAAGTAAATCTTGTACAGTATGGATTTAGATTGCCATCTGCATTAGATAACAGACCTCTTAAATATGATGAGTTTGACAGTGTTACAGGACAGAGAATCTTTGTGTCAGCAACACCCGGCAAGCTGGAAAAGCAACTTTCATCACAAATTGTATCGCAGGTAATTAGACCTACAGGGCTTTTAGATCCTGAGATTATTGTCCGTCCTACAGAGGGCCAGATGGAAGATTTACTTGGCGAGATTAGAAAGCGCACTGCAAATAAAGAAAGAGTTCTTGTAACCACGCTAACTAAACGCATGGCTGAAGATATTGCAGATTTTCTTGCATCTAAAGGCGTTAAAGTGCGTTATCTTCACTCTGAAATTGATACTATTGAGCGTGTTGAAATTCTCAAACAGCTCAGGCTTGGTGAATTTGATGTCCTAGTTGGCATAAATCTTTTACGTGAAGGCCTTGATTTGCCTGAAGTCTCGCTGGTTGCAATTTTGGATGCAGACAAGATTGGTTTCTTGCGTAGCACCACTTCACTCATTCAGACTATAGGCCGTGCAGCCCGTAATGCAAACGGCAAAGTTATCATGTATGCAGACAAAATGAGTGACGCTATGAAGGAAGCTATCACGGAGACGCAATCAAGACGCGCAATTCAGATGAAATACAACCAAGAACACAACATCACACCAAAGACTATCATCAAGGCAGTAGAGGACATTCTAGAGCGCGAAAAAACCGATATTGTTGAAAATAGCAAACAAGATATCAAGATTATCAAGGCAGGCTTTAATCTTCTTAATCCTGCAGATAGAAAGCGATACATTAAAGAACTTGAAACTCAAATGTTACAAGCAGCCAAAGATTTAGAATTTGAAAGAGCAGCTTTATTGAGAGACGAGATTCAGAATGTAAAACAACTTAAGTTTGACTAAAGAGTTTTTGCAAAAACCTCTTTAATGTCTAGTTTGCTTGCCGTTATTGAATTCTAAAATTTTTGCAATTCTAATTCCAATTGTAATTTTGTCAGAAGAAGGCTTATAAGGTGTATAAGCTTTTATACTTTGGCCTTCATATTCTGCTGTAATAAGATATTCTTTTCCCAAATATTCACATCTTACAATTTTAGCATTTTCAAAGCGTAGATGAGGGAAGAATTCTGGGAAAGGAAGATCTGGAATGTCGTTTACAACCATGTCTTCTGGTCTAAAGAAAAGCTTGTGCTCAGGTCCAAAACATTGATAAATGAATTTTGATGCATCTGTTTCAGATACTCTAAGAGTTTTTAAAATAATGTCATATGGTAAGATATTACATTCGCCCATAAATGTTGCTACAAATTCAGTAACAGGTCTTCTGTAAATATCTTCAGGCTTTCCAATTTGTTCAATCTTGCCATTATTAAGAATTACAACATTGTCCGATATACTTAGAGCTTCTTCTTGATCATGGGTTACATACAAAGTTGTAGTTCCTGTTTTGCGTTGAATATCTCTAATTTCATTTCTAAGCGATACTCTCAGTTTTGCATCTAGAGCAGAAAGAGGTTCATCTAGCAATAGTAAATCAGGCTTTGAGGCAAGGGCTCTTGCTAGAGCTATTCTTTGTTTCTCTCCGCCAGATAGTTCATCAATATGACGTTTTTCATAGCCACTTAAATTTACAAGATCTAGATAATTTGCAACCTCATTTTTAATTTGTTCTCTAGACATTTTGAGGTTTTTCATTGGATAAGCAATGTTCTGTTCTACGGTCATATGAGGAAAAAGTGCATAGTCTTGGAAGACTTGGGCTATCTTTCGCTTATCTGGGCTTAAATTTGTAACATCCTTTCCATTGATGAGAATTTTTCCACTCTGAGGCTGAAGAAGCCCGCTGATTAATGATAATGTTGTGCTTTTTCCACTGCCAGAAGGACCAATTAAAGCAACTAATTCTCCTTTTTTCACAGAGAAATCTAACTCCATTGTAAATTGTGGATAAGAGACTTTAATATTTTCACATC
>CAVEGR010000075.1:0-7624 GCA_963615565.1 Phocaeicola massiliensis
GCTCTATATCGTATGACACAAAAAGCTCACCAGGATTGATATCTTCTATTAGTTCTATTAGATCGATATCTTTTGAAGGACTTGGTCTATCAGCCATAAGTTTTCTATACCAAGAACGAATATGAGCATGCATTCGTTTATCTTTAAATTTGTACCAAGCTTCTGTTGCACCATCAACAGTGTCCAGAACAGCTCTAAAACGCTTAAAAACACCATGACTACTGGAATTTAGGACATCGTTTAATCTTTTTCTTAGTTTAGCATCATTACAAGACTGAGCAAAAGCACACATGAGCCTGTAGCCGTCTGCACTAGTCCATTGAGGAAGATCAACAAACTCTAGTAAATCTGGATAGTCAAAGTATTCGTCCAAATCTTCACTTGGATACACATTGCCATCATTAAGGCATAAAACATAATCAAAGTCCTGATTTTCCATTCCAAAAGCAATTGAATCCAATGATGATTCTGAGAGTAGCTTAACATTTATTTTTTGAGACATGATATAATTCTACCATGTTTTGCTTTATATTACACATAAATTTGAAATCTTGCAAAATATGACAAAACTAGTTTTTAGGAATTTCAACTGTGAAGGTTGTGCCTTTGCCTACTTGGCTTTCTACACTCACATTTCCGTGATGGTACAACACTGCATGTTTTACAATTGAAAGCCCAAGGCCTGTGCCTCCAGATGCTTTGGAGTGGCTTTTGTCTACTCTGTAGAAGCGCTCAAAAATTCTATTTATATGCTCTGGCGGAATTCCTATGCCAGTGTCTTTCACTGTAATTCTGACCATGTCATCCGAATCACTAGAGTTATCTTCAGAGACTGAAACAAGCACTTTTCCGTTTTGCACGTTATACTTGATAGCATTATCTACTAGGTTAAATATTACCTCATGTATCAAGCGAACTACACAGTGAGCTTTAACATGATGACCTTCAACGCTAATTTGAATACCAATCTTATTTGCATTATCTGCAAGCTGAGCTTTGATTTCTAAAGCGAGGTTAAAAATATCGGTATATTCAAATGGAAGGGCGAGGCCTTCATCTAGCTGAGAGAGACGAATTATGTCCTCAATGAGGTTGACCATGCGGGTGGCTTCTGTGTGGATGTGGGATGCAAAGCGGATTGCGTTTTCGTCTTTGGCCATGCCACTTTCTATGAGCTCGGCGCTGCCAATGATGCCTTGTAGCGGGGTTTTGAGTTCGTGGGAGACGTTGGCAGAAAATTCTCTGCGCATGCTTTCTGCATTGGCGCTTTCTGTGATGTCAAAAGCCAGTACCACAAGTCCAATTGCAATGTCATCTGACATAATGCGGCTCATAGAAAAGCGTATTACTCTACCTTGGCGCTCTAAGCGAAGCTCATCGTGGCCCTTTGTAATTGCATTTTCTATAGCAACGCTGAATTCGTGGTTGCGTTCCAATTCAAGAAAACTTCTGCCAACACAAGAGCCATCATAGTTGAACATTTCAAGTGCAGCGCGGTTAATGCTGACAATCTTACCATCCAAAGTTAAGACCATAAGGCCTTCGCTCATGCTACGTGAGATTTGATCAAACTCATCTGAATGGCGTTTTAAAGTCAAAAGTTGTGCATCTAATTCTTTGCGTTGTGTATAGATACGCCTGAGAAGTGGAGAAAGTTCTGGGTAAATATCGTTTTCTAGCGGATTGTCCAAGTCAAGCGTGTTTAGTGGTTGTACTATTTTCCGGGACATACGTTTTGCCAAAAAAATGGAAAGAATCCAAGAAAGTGCCAAGACCAAAAGAAGTGGCAAAATCATGTTAATTGCAATTCTTACAATAGAAGAACGGCTTGTTGCAATGCGTAGTACAGACCCGTCTGACAGACGTTTTGCATGAAAGACTATTACTTCTAGTTGTGTGTTGGAATATCTTGTACTTTCGCCTTTTCCGGTTGTAAGAGCATCTATGAACTCAGTGCGGTCACAGTGGTTTTCCATTTGACTTGCCTCTGTAGTGTTGTCATAGATAACTGTTCCGTCAGATGCTATCCACGTAAGCCTATAGTGCTGAACCGATGTAGCTGGTGTGGCCTGTTTTGTAGCCTGTGTAGCGGTTGTAGTGGTTGTAGTGGTTGTAGCCGGTGTAGTAACTATTGCTTTAAGATACTCAAGCCCTGCAACTTCAACGCCCTCTGCTGCAATGTTCAATTCATCTTCAAGCTGAAGAGACTGGCTTTTGGAATAGCTTTCATAAAGGATGCCAGATATCAATATAAATGAAAGTAAAAGAACAATTGTTGCAACTGTAAGAATTGCATACATGATTTTTTTTGTCATTGTTTATCATCCATAAAATCAGAATCTAAGCCATAGCCTACGTTTCTTACTGTTTTAATGATGTTGCCGTAGCTAGTATTGCCATAGCTTCCAAGTTTTTGCCTAAGAGTTCTAATGTGCATATCCACAGTTCTAGACTCACCATAGTATTCAAAGCCCCAAATCTCATTAAAGAGTTTGTCTCTTGAAAACACCATGCTAGGATTGCTTAAGAACAATTTAAGCAGTTCAAATTCTTTAAATGTTAATGGAACCTCTTCACCATTGATTTTGACAGTATGTTCGTCTGTATTAAGAACAAGATCTTTTAATGTAAGAACGTGGGAATCTTCTTTGTCTTTGACATTATCATTGTAACGTCTTAAAACAGCCTTTACGCAAGAAACAAGCTCCATGACACCAAACGGTTTTGTAAGATAGTAATCTGCACCCAAATCAAGACCTTTGACTTTGTCATATTCAGAGCCTTTAGCAGTTGCCAAGATGACAGGAATATTTGCAAAAGCAGGTGTAGACTTCAATCTTCTGAGAAGTTCAATTCCATCCAAACTGGGCAACATAATGTCAAGTATAATCAGTTCAGGGAGCTTTTCTGGACAATTAGAACCACTTTCTGGAGTATTTTTACAAGCATTAATAGCATTCCAAAAGACTAAGCCATCATTAAAGCCCTTAGCATTAAAGCCTGTAGACTGTAGTGCGTAAACTTCAATATCTCTAATACTTGCATCATCTTCAACGCACCAAATCATCTTTATTCCTCCGCTTCATGCTCACCAGTAACAGAAAAAACCACCCACTGAGCAATATTTACTGCATGATCGCCAATACGTTCAAAGTATTTTGCAATCATTAGCAAATCTAGTATATATTCCCCTTCTGCCTTATTCAAAGCAATTCGTTCAATAAGCTCTTTTTTTACACTTAAAAAGAGAGCATCAACAATATCGTCCTCTTTTACCACCCCGCGTGCAAGATCCAGGTCTTTATTCACATATGCTGTGACACTCTCAACCACCATCTTCTTGGCAGACTCGCCCATCTTTTGTAGCGTGGTGCCATCCAGCTTGCAGTCGTGTTTATAATCCTCATCTAGAAAACCGATAATCTCTGCAATGTCTTCTGCCTGATCACCAATACGCTCCATATCAGTTATCATCTTCAATGCAGATGAGATCTGCCTCAAATCTCTAGCCACAGGCTGCTGATGAAGTAGCAACTTAAGGCACATAGACTCAATAGTCCTTTCTTTTTGATCAATTTCACAATCAAGCGGAGCAACCTTTTTAGCCAATAAACTTTTGCCACTAACCAAAGCTGTTGTAACAAGATCAATGACCTCTTCACAGAGTGCACCCATTTGAATTAATTCTTTATTTAATAAATCAAGTTGTTCATCAAATCTATTTCTCATATAAACCCCTTAGCCCACAAGTCAACCAAAACGGCCAGTGATGTAATCCTCAGTTCTCTTATCCTTAGGCTGTTCAAACATCATTTCAGTATCGCCATACTCAATTAGCTTTCCTAAAAGGAAGAAAGCAGTGTAATCAGAAATTCTTACAGCCTGTTGCATATTGTGTGTAACAATAACAATTGTATAATCTTTTTTAAGCTCCAAAGCCAATTCTTCAATTCTTGAAGTTGAAATAGGATCCAGAGCACTTGTGGGTTCATCCATAAGAAGAACTTTTGGCTGTACAGCCAAGGCTCTAGCAATACACAGCCTTTGCTGCTGGCCACCAGAAAGACCTAAAGCATTCTTTTTTAATCTATCTTTAACTTCATCCCAAATTGCAGCAGCCTTAAGAGATGATTCAACAATCTCATCCAACTTTGCTTTTCCTTTAATTCCATGAGTCCTAGGCCCATATGCAATATTGTCATAAATACTCATAGGAAAAGGATTTGGTTTTTGAAAGACCATACCAATTTGACGTCTTAAATCATTAACATCAATTGTATTGCTATAAATATCAGTATTATCATACAAGACTTGACCGGTGATGCTAACCCCTGAAATTAAGTCATTCATTCTATTTAGCGTCTTTAAAAATGTAGATTTACCGCAGCCAGATGGCCCTATCAAAGCCGTAATGCTTTTTTCTTCTATGTTTATATCTACATTGTAAAGTGCTTGTTGAGTTGTATACCACAAACACAAATCTTTTACTTCAATTATACTTGCCATATTATTTACCTTTTTTGATTTTTCTTCCTGTCAATGAAGCACTGATATTAATGATAAATGCCAAAATCATCAGAATTGCAGCTATTGCATATGCAACTTCAAATTCACCTTGGTCTTTTGCATAAAAATAAAGAGCAACAGTTAAAGTTGCACCTGCACTATTTAAACCTTCAAAGAAACCATTTAGAGAGTGTGCAAAACCAGCTGTAAAAAGTAATGCAGCAGACTCTCCTAGAACTCTGCCACAAGAAAGAATACAGCTTGTAACAATACCATCCACACAAGAAGGCAGAACAACAGTTCTAATTACTCTCCACTTTCCAGCACCAAGACCAAAGGCTCCTTCCCTATAACTTTGAGGAACAGTCTTTAAACTCTCTTGAGTTGTTCTCATAACTGTAGGCAAATTCATGATTACCAGCGTTAGTGCTCCAGCTAAAAGAGATGTCTTAAATTTAAGAAATTGGCAAAAAAACAGCATACCAACAAGTCCATAGACTATTGATGGTACTCCAGAGAGAGTCTCTGATGCATAATCAATAATTTTTACAAGTCTCTTATTTGTAGCATATTCACAAAGATAAATTGCAGCACCAACACCTAACGGAAGAACAACTACAAGCGTTGCAATGATTATGTAAACTGTATTTAAAATATCTGGCAAAATGCCAATGTTTCCACTTAAATAACTAGGTTTTGTTGAAATTAAGTTCCAGCTGACATTAGGAAGACCAACTATTAAAACGTACAAAACAAAGAAAACTACAATTGCACTAACAATTGCTGTTGAAACACACATAAGAGTTTTCATTAAAGTAGAGTACAGATTTCTTTGATTTTTACTATTCTTTAGACTCACATCAATGCTCCTTTTCTTTCTTCAGAATTGAATTCAAAATAGCATTGACCATGAGAATAAATAGATAAAGCACTAATGCTATTGAAAACAAAGCTTGTTGTTGAAGACCTTCTGAATAAGCCATTTCACTTGCAACAGCAGTAGTAAGAAATCTAACACTTTGAAACAAACTAGGCATATTTGCAACATTTCCAGATACCATCATAACTGCCATAGCCTCTCCAATTGCACGACCAACACCCAAAACAACAGAAGCTGCAATTCCACTTTTTGCAGCTGGAACAGAAACTTTAAAGACTGTTTCTGTTTTGTTTGCACCCAGAGCCAAAGATGCATCTTCATATTCTTTGGGAACAGCATCTAAAGCATTAACGGAAACTTTTACTATTGAAGGTAAAATCATGACAGAAAGTATCAGTATTGCTGCAAGTAAGCTTGCTCCATCTGGAACGTTGAAAATCTTTCTTATTGCAGGAACAATGACCAACATGCCAACAAGACCATAGACAACAGAAGGAATTCCAGCCAGAAGGTCTATAGCTGACATTAGAATTGTTTTTACTGCTTTTGGAGCAAATTTTGACATGAAAACAGCTGTGAAAAAACCAATTGGAACACCTAAAAAAATTGCACCAGCAGTTCCATAAATACTTGTTAAAATAAAGGGCAAAATTCCAAATGATGGCTCAGAAGCCGTTGATGCCCACTTTTTTCCAAATAAAAACTTAAAAATACCTATCTTTGCAATGGCAGGTGTTCCACTAATTAAAAGATAAACTGTAATCAAAAGAACAGCTGCAACTGTTACAAGACCGCATGCAAAGAATATACCTTGCATGACGGTCTCAATTTTCTTTTTTGAAGTTGTAAGCGTTCTCATTTTAGTTAACTGATACAGCACCGGCTGCCGATATTATTGATGAAGCCTCGCTAGAAAGAGCATAGTCAAAGAACATTTGCGCTGTACTTGATAAGGCTGTACCCTTCTTTGTTACAAGTACGAATGGACGCTGAATTGCATAACTTCCATCTCTGACTGTGTCTTCACTTGGAACAACTCCATTCACCTTTATTGCCTTTACTGTATTCTTGACAGCTGCAAGAGAAGCATATCCAATTGCTGCTGGATTCTGTGCTACTGTTGCTATCACATCACCAGTTGAAGTTAGCTCCTGGCGGTATTGGCAAACATCTGCTGTTTTTGTAATGGTTTCAAAACCATCTCTTGTACCGCTACCTGCTTCACGGCCAATAAGAACTATTTGAGCATCTATGCCACCTACTTCCTTCCAGTTTGTAATTTCACCCTTATAAATCTTGGCTATTGTTTCTACATCTAAATTCTCTACTGGGTTATTAGGATTAACAATAATAGCAATTCCATCATATGCAAGAACCGTCTGCTCAAGTCCTTCTGAAAGCTCAGAATCCTTTAACGCACGGCTTGAAAGTCCAGTATCACAACGTCCTTCTAAAACAGCCTTAATTCCAGAACCGGAACCTGTTGGGTTGTATGTAAAAGAAACACCTTTATTTTTTTCCATAAAAGCTTCGCCCAAAGCACCAATTACTTTTTCCATTGATGTTGAGCCATCTGTTGAAACAGTCTTTGACTCTTCACTAGATCCACCAGCAAACACAGTTGTCATAACCAATAAAACCATAAACACTGTTAATACTTTTTTCATATTCATCTCCTGTTTACGGCATGACAATAACATTGCAATGTAAAATCAAAAGCATTCTATTGTAAAAGCTTTGTAAAAGTTACACAAAAATGTTAATCTTAATGTTATGAGGTTTTTGCAAAAACCTCTTTTAAGTGGTTTTACGTGAGGAGAAATATTGTGGGATTAGTTGAAAGAGCAATTATTTATGCCACAAACGTTCATGATGGAATGCAAAGAAAGAAGTCTACTCTTCCTTATATATTACACCCTGTTGAGGTAGCTGCTATTGTAGGATCCATAACAACAAACCAAGAAGTTATTGCAGCAGCTGCTCTTCATGATGTTGTAGAAGACACTGAAGTTAAAATTCAAGAAATTGAAAAAGAATTTGGAAAAAGAGTTGCACAGTTAGTAACATCTGAAACAGAAGATAAAAGAAAAGAGCTTCCGGCAGAAAGTACTTGGAAAGTACGTAAAGAGGAAGCCTTAGAAGTTCTCAAAAAAACTAAAGATATGGATATAAAAATTCTCTTTTTGGGAGATAAGCTATCAAACATACGTTCTATTTACTCGCTGTTGAAAAAAGAAG
>CAVEGR010000076.1:0-2657 GCA_963615565.1 Phocaeicola massiliensis
ATTGTAAGCTATGATTGGCCTGGTAATATTAGAGAGCTTAGAAACTGTGTTGAAAGTGCTGTTGTTATGTGTAGAGGTAATGTAATTGAAGTAGGTGATCTTCCTCTTAATGTTCAGCAAGCTTCAAGCGATACTTCTGTTCAAATTCCTATTGGAAGTTCTATGGCTGATGCTGAAAAGGCTATGATTTTGGCTACTATAGCACATTGCAATGGCAATAAATCTAAG
Source organism: Phocaeicola massiliensis (assembly GCA_963615565.1). Lineage (GTDB taxonomy): Bacteria > Spirochaetota > Spirochaetia > Sphaerochaetales > Sphaerochaetaceae > UBA9732. Next base: position 229 of record CAVEGR010000076.1, read on the forward strand.
GCTGCAGATGTTCTAGATATTGGAAGAAAAACGTTACTTAGAAAGCTACAGGATTACAAGATTGAGTCTCAAGACAACGAGGCTTCTAAGTGAAAGAAAGTCAAATATATGAAATCTTTGACCAAGATGGGCTTCTCTGTAATAGCTTAGATTCGTATGAATTTAGAGAAGGTCAGCTTAAAATGGCCTTAGATGTTCTTCATTGCTATGAAAAAGACTGCATTGGCGCTATTGAAGCTGGTACTGGCATTGGTAAGAGTTTTGCTTATCTTGTGCCTGCAATTTTGCATACAATTGAAGTAAAAGGTGAGAAAAAAGGCTTTAAATCTGAAGACACAGCTTCCTTTAATGCATCTTCTTCCAGTGGACCTTCTTCAAATGGTTCTTCTTCAAATGGTCCTTCTTCAAGCCGTAAAATTACAGCAGAAGAACGTACTATTATTGCAACTTCTACTGTTAATTTGCAGCGTCAGCTTATGGATAAAGACATTCCAACATTGCTCACTATACTTGGTGTAAATTGCTCTGTTGCTTTTGCTGTTGGGAGAGCTCACTACATATGTCTTAGACGTCTTGCTTCAGAAGTAGAAAGTAATGCTTTATTTAGAGATGATTTATCTTCTGAAATTATGAGGCTTAACAGATATGCAAATGAAACAGAAACAGGACTTAGAGAAGATTATCCAAATCATATAGATGGTGGAGTTTGGAACTCTGTATGCTCAGATGCAGATCTATGTATTTCTGGCAAGTGTCCTTTTTACAATAAATGCTTTTATTTTAAAGCTAAAAAGAAGCTTTTGGACTCTTCCATCATTGTTTGCAACCATCATTTACTTTTTGTAGACAGCCATGCTAGATACACAGACGAAATAAGCTATGATGATGACGCTGTTCTTCCTGGCTTTAAACATCTTGTAATTGATGAGGCTCACAATATTGAAAGAACAGCTACAGATTTATTTACTAATTCTTTTTCCAGCTACAACTTAATGCGCCAGCTTAGCTATATTCAGGATAGAAAACAGTCTCGTAATGCAGGCTATGGCCACATTTTAGATGACTTATTGCCATTTTGTACTGAACGTGCGTTGTATGAACAAATTCTCACATCCTACGACCTTCTCAAAGAACGCTGTGAAACTTTAAACTTGATTTTCACAGATATTCTAAATTCACGCCACGAGGTGCATCTTCTTTTGGATAATGCAAATGCAAAAGAAATCTTCAACGCTACAGGCGATATTGCATCTCAGGTTGTGTCAGCTGGAGAGGACTTAACTACAAAGTTGGCTGATTTCTACTTGAAAATTAAATCCAATGATGAAGCAGTCTTAACTAAGGCCGATGACCTTAAGGTTCACATCTCTAGAATTGTTGATCAGATTTCTTTTTTCAAGAACTTTGTGCAATGTAAGGATTTAAATGAGGGAATTAACTACCTAGAGATTCAAAAAGTAGGCAAGATTAAGTATGTTTTCTTCAATCAAGCTCCTTTAGAAGTTGCTTCAATTTTATCTGATGCACTTTTTAATCCAATCTCATCTGTGGTATGCACTAGTGCTACTTTGAATTTGAACGATGATTTTGCTTATTGGTGCTCGGATATCGGGCTACCTGTGGAAGGAAAAGATTTCGTGCGTAGAGTGTATACATCTCCGTTTGATTATAAAAACAGGCTCATGTTACTGACTCCATATGATACGCCCATTTTTTCGCCTAGCAAAGAAGATGAATATGTGAAGTTTCTTATTGAGAATATCTACAATGCTATTTCTAGCTCTGGTGGTGGTGCTTTGGTGCTGTTTACAAGTTTTAGACAGCTTGAGGCCGTGTACAATAGTGTGGCTCCAATGTTGATGGGTTTGGGCATTACAGCTTTCAAGCAGGGTGACTTTGAGCGTCATGTCTTGTTGAACAGATTCAAAGAAGATACAGATAGCGTTCTCTTTGCTACCGATAGTTTCTGGGAAGGTGTTGATGCTCCGGGTGATACTTTGCGCCTTGTTATAATCACAAAGCTTCCTTTTATCATGCCAGATGACCCTATCTTCAAAGCTAGATCTAGAATTTTGGAAGAGAAGGGAATTAATCCTTTCTATACAATGAGTTTACCCCATGCCACTATGCGCCTAAAGCAGGGTTTTGGCCGTCTTATGAGACATACTACTGACCATGGAATTGTTCTAATTTTAGATGCTCGCATAATTAAGAAAAACTATGGGCCTTCTATGCTGCGTGCCTTACCGCAAAGCTATTATCCAGAGACTAATATGGCAACCTTGGGCACTAAGATTGAGAGTTTTTTGTATTGAATTTCTGTTGAATGCAATCTTGAGCATGAAAAAAACTTGCAAATTTTCACAAGGCAGAGTATAACTTAAACAGTTGTTAAAAAATTTGGGTCACAATTGTTAACAAACTAAGAA
>CAVEGR010000077.1:0-6152 GCA_963615565.1 Phocaeicola massiliensis
ATTTAGCTTTTAGCTCTGAGTTTGAGCTTGGTTCTGTTGTTATAGATTTGAATCTCATGACCAATGCTTACAAGCTTTCTCTTATAGCAAATGAGCTTGAAGCTCTTGGTTATAAAAATGGTTATCTTGTATCAAATGATGGCCTAGTTCTGACATTGTCAGAGACTTTTGAGCAAAGTTTCGTGTTATACGGCATTGAAGATGAAAATCCTTTGTCTTCTAATATAGTGGAACGGGGCACTGTTTCTGTAAGTGGGCCTTCTAGTAAAGTGTATATGTCAGCCTTTTCTTTTGGCTCTTATTACAATGCAACTGTCAATGACCGTTTGAGACATTTGTTCTTTGATACTACAACAGGAGAGATTTCTGATGTAATTCTGTCATGTACTATAATCTCTGATGGGTCAAAGCTTGTTGAAAATATGGCAAACCTAATATATCTCTGCTCATTATCTTCTAAGGCAGAGGCCTCTGATGCTATTTCTCTATTGTGTTCTGAGTGTTTTGTAGATTGCTCGTTCTATTGAGACTGCTTGAGGGTTGCTTTGAGGGATGCTTGAGACTGCTACAACAGTCTCAAGCATGCTATTTATCTGGCATAATAGACTTCTTCTTGAATTCATCAATGAATTTAAGAAGAACTTCTACTGCTCCATCTACACCAACAGCACTTGTATTAATGCAAAGGTCATAGTTGCTAGCATTTCCCCATTTTTTATGGGTGTAATACTCATAGTACTTGGATCTGCTCTTGTCTGTTTCTAAGATGAGCTTTTCCATTGATTTTCTATCATGCTCTGCATGTTCTTCAAGAGCTAACTTTCTGCTGATTCTGTCTTCAAGATTTGCCTGAATAAAGAAATTTACTGTGTCATAATCTCTTAAAACATAATCAGCACAACGGCCAACTATCACACAAGAGCTTTTTTTTGCTAGTTCTTGGATAACTTTTGACTTTTCAAGGAATACTTGGTCATTTGGGGAAAGGTTGTAGAATTGATTCATTACAACTTCTCTAGACATTGCAACTCCAGCACTTGGAACAAGTCCTGCACTTCCAAGATTTAAAATGCTTGGTTTCTTTTCATCCATTTTTTCAAGATAACTTTCTGCAAAACGGCTTTGCTCCGCTGTGAGTGTGATTAATTCTTTGTCGTAGAAGGGTATTCCTAGGCGTATTGCAAGTCTACGTCCAACTTCATGTCCTCCACTTCCAAATTGTCTTCCTATTGTAATTACGTGGCTCATGTTTCTCCTCCTAAACTATGCTACAATTATACCATAAAATGCACTAGGTTGAGATTTTTTCTTATAGAAAATGGAGCCGAGCGGAATCGAACCGCCACTTATGCCATGCGAAAGCATTGTTCTACCATTGAACCACGGCCCCAAGTGCAAATCATGTGCGATTATATTGCTTTGGTTTGGCTTTGTTAAGCTTACTTTATATTATATTCTTTATATTCTCAGTATAATGCTTTCTAAAGGAGGTTTTTGCAAAAACCTCTAAGGAACAGTTCCTAAGAAGGAGAAGGGCAGCATGGATGTGAATATGAGTATTGATGAGCTAGTTAAAAGGCAAAGAGATTTTTTCTTAACTGGAGCCACCTTAGATGTTGATGCTAGAATAACTGCTTTGAAAAAACTGAAGGCTGCAATTAAGATGCAAGAGACTAATCTTGCTAATGCTCTATATGCTGATTTACGTAAAAGTAATCTTGAATCTTACATGAGTGAAACCGGTATGGTTTTGGATGAGATTGGATATGTTCTTAAAAATATAAAAAAATGGACAAGAATTAAGGGAGTAAAGACTCCTCTTGCACAGTTTTTAGCAAAGAGCTTTGTTGTTTCAGAGCCTTATGGTGTTGTTTTGATTATGGCTCCATGGAATTATCCTGTTCAGCTGTGTTTAGAGCCTCTTGTTGGTGCAATTGCAGCAGGAAATACGGCAATTATCAAGCCTTCTGCGTATGCTCCAAATGTGAGTTCTTGTATTGCTAGTTTGATTAAAGAGGTTTTTGATTCACAATATGTTGCTGTTGTAGAGGGTGGAAGAGAGCAAAACACAAAACTACTTGAGCAGAAATTTGATTATATTTTCTTTACTGGAAGTTCCACTGTTGGAAAGCTTGTTATGGAAAAGGCTTCAAAGAATCTAACGCCAGTGAGCTTGGAACTTGGAGGAAAGAGCCCTGTTATTGTAGACCACACAGCAGATTTGAAATTAGCAGCAAAGCGTTTAGCGTTTGGTAAGTATCTTAATGCTGGACAGACATGCGTTGCTCCAGATTATTTACTTATTGAAAGTTGTGTTAAAGATGAGTTTTTGAAAGAGTTTAAAAAAGCTGTTGAAGAGTTTTTTCCAAATGATTCTTTTGATGATAGTCCTGTTATTGTAAATGAGAAACATTTTAATAGGCTCATGGGGCTAATTGATAGCACGGTTTCAGGTGGAGCACAGATTTTTTTTGGTGGTTGTGGCAATATGGGTGGCCGTTTTATTGAACCAACGGTTTTAACTGATGTTACTTTTGACAGTCCTATTATGCAAGAAGAAATCTTTGGGCCTATTTTGCCTGTGCTTGAGTTTAGTTCTAATGTAGATGAAGTTTTGAATGTTTTACGACACAAACCAAAGCCTCTTGCATTATATTTGTTTTCAAATGATAAAGAACTTCAGAACAAAGTGCTTTCAAGTGTTTCTTTTGGGGGTGGATGTATAAATGACACAATCATTCACCTTGCTACACCATACATGGGATTTGGTGGTGTTGGTGAAAGTGGAATGGGCAGTTATCATGGAAAGAAGAGTTTTGATACTTTTACTCATTACAAAAGTATAGTAAAAAAATCTAACCTTCTTGACCTTCCAATGCGGTATCACCCATACTCGGAAAGAAAATTAAATATTATAAAAAAGTTCATGAAATGAGAGGTTTTGCAAAAACCTCATGAGATTGTAGAAAAATGAGTGCAAAAAAAATTCTTGTAGTTGGAGCGTCCAACATGGACATTTGCTCCAAAAGCTTTTTTCCTCTTAGAGAAGGAGATTCCAACATTGGAAAGATTTCAAATGCAAGTGGTGGAGTTGGGCGTAACATTGCTGTAGCTCTCAAATATCTTGGTTGTTCAGTGCAGTTTTTAACAGCAATTGCGAACGATTCTTTTGGAGCTTCCCTTTCTTCTTCTATTAAAGCTGATGGTATTTCTCTTTTACTTCCTTTGCTTGATAGCTCTGTGTATAGAACTGGGGTTTATACTTATACTCTAGATTCAGATGGAACTTTAGTTTGTGGTGTGAATGACATGGCTATCAATGAGAGCCTAGATTCTCAGAAACTTTTGGGTGTAAATAATGTCCTACAAAGCGTAGATTGTGTTGTTTTTGAGACAAATATTCCAGAAGAGACCATCAAAACGCTGGTTGAAATGGATGGCAAGTTTGTGGCAGATGCCGTCTCTGTTGTCAAATCAAGAAAGCTTTGCAACGTATTGGATAAGCTTTTCTTGCTTAAGGCTAACTATGCAGAAGCATGTGAGCTTGCTGGTATGGTAGCGTATGACCTTCCGGATCCATATGTGGTAGCTCAAAAGCTTGCAGAAAAAGGTCTAAAGCGTGGAATCATTACTCTTGGAAGTCATGGAGCTTTCTGTTTTGAGGTTAATGCTTTTGAAAATGGTGGCTTTGAGTGGTATAAAGTAGAAATACCCAAAGATGGTGAAATAGTAAACACTAATGGTTGTGGAGATGCTCTCTTTGCTGGATTCTTGAGTTCTTATTTGAAGGACGGAGACATGAAGAAGGCTCTAGAGTTTGGGCAGTTAGTTGCAAGTGTTAATGCAAGAAGTAATGAGGCTATTTCTAAAGAACTACAAACTCTTATATAATTAGTTTAATTAGTTTAATCTAAGCGAAAGTGCGAGGTTGATATGGAAAATTTGAATAAAAATCTTATCTTTTCTCCTGAAGTAAAAGAGGCTATGGCAAGTGGAAAGCCAATTGTGGCTTTGGAAAGTACAATTATAAGTCATGGAATGCCTTATCCTAAGAATGTTGAAACAGCTATTGCTGTTGAAAAGACAATTAGAGATAACGGCGCTGTTCCAGCAACAATTGCAATTATTAAGGGAAAGTTAATGGTTGGACTTACTCCTGAAGATCTTGAATATTTTGGAAAGAAGGGTACTGCTATTACAAAAGTAAGTAGACGAGACATTCCTGTGGTTGTTGCAAGAGGTGAAGATGGTGCAACTACTGTTGCTGCTACAATGATTATTGCTAACATGGCAGGTATTCAAGTCTTTGCTACAGGAGGAATTGGTGGCGTTCATAGGGGTGCTCAGACAACTATGGATATTTCTGCTGATTTGGATGAATTTTCAAAGACTCCTGTTCTTGTTGTCTGTGCTGGTGCAAAAGCAATTTTAGACCTAAACCTTACTATGGAATATCTTGAGACCAAAGGTGTTCCTGTTTTCTGTTATCAGACAAATGAACTTCCTGCTTTCTACAGTAGAGAAAGTGGAATTAAAGCTCCTTTTAGATCTGACAGTGCTGAAGATTTGGCCAACATTTGGAAGGCTAAAACAAGTCTTGGTATTTCTGGTGGTTTTATTGTTGCAAATCCAATTCCAAAAGAATTCAGTATGGATTCTAAGCGTATAAATACTGCTATTGATGAAGCTATTTGTGAGATGAACAAACTTGGTATTCATGGAAAAGAAACTACTCCTTATTTGTTAGACAAGATTCAAAAGCTCACTGGTGGCGATAGTCTTGAATCCAACATTAAGTTGGTTCTTAACAATGCTAAGCTTGCAGCTCAAATTGCAAAAGAGCTTGTATAAGCAGTAGTTGCCTAGTTGGTGTATTCTATTAATCTGAAAGCAAATGGCTAAACAATGTCCTAGGGCAGGCGCCTGTGGTGCCTGTCAGTTAAATGGGGTTAAATATTCTACTCAATTGTCACGCAAACAGGCTTATGTTGAGTCTTTGCTTTCTTGTTTTGGGCCAGTTGCTCCCATCATTGGGATGGAAAATCCTTTCCATTACAGAAATAAGGTTCAGTCTGTTTTTGGGCTGAATTCTAAGGGTGAGGTCATTAATGGAATTTACAGGCTTGGCACCCATAAACTAATTCCAATCCGTGATTGCATGATTGAAGATGAGGAGGCCGATTCTATTTTGGAAACTATCAAGTCCTTGGTTAAGGCTCGTGGAATTGAGCCATATGATGAGGACCGTCAGGTGGGTGCAATTAGACATGTTCTCATAAGGCGTGCCGTGTCCACCAATCAGAGTTTGGTGGTAATAGTATCGGGATCTCCTAAATTCAGGCCAAAAGAGTCGTTTGCACAAGAGATTGCAAAGCGGCATCCGTCCGTCAAGGGTGTGCTGTTGAATGTGAATGCGGAAAAGACCTCTATGGTGCTGTCAGATGGCCCGTGCAAGTTGATTTGGGGGCAGGGCTGGATTGAAGATGAGCTGTGTGGATTGCGCTTTAGGATATCGGCTAAGAGTTTTTATCAGGTAAATTCTGTGCAAGCTGCCAAGTTATACACAATTGCAATGCGTATGGCCCGTTTAAGTGAGAAGGAGACGGTCATTGATGCGTATTGCGGGACTGGCACAATTGGCCTTATCTCCTCACGGTGGGGTGCAGGCCACGTGATTGGCATTGAGCTAAATGAGAGTGCTGTGGCCGATGCAATTGAAAACGCAGCCCTCAATGGCATCTCAAATGCTACGTTTCTATGCGGGGACGCAAGTGCAATTCTCAAAGACATGGCAAAAGGGCACGTGTGGTTTGGTGAAGATGGCAACAACCTCATTGGACTAGACCCTCCCAATAAAGCTGGCTTCACGCAAATTTCCAAGGCCGATGTCCTTTTCATGGACCCTCCTCGCAGTGGTAGCGACGAGCGTTTCCTTTCATCTGTTATAAAGATTTCTCCTAAAACAATAGTCTATATCTCATGTAACCCCCAAACTTTAGCACGAGATCTGCGGTATCTGACCATCAATGGGCCGTATCACATGGTTGGAGCGCAACCAGTTGATCTCTTCCCTCAGACGGAGCATGTTGAGACTGTCGTGTTGATGTCGAGGGTATGAACACGCTCGAGTTTATTGCGTCTATTTAAGAATT
>CAVEGR010000078.1:0-28863 GCA_963615565.1 Phocaeicola massiliensis
TTGTATGACATGCTTTATGAGAAAGTATTAACCGACCAGCTGACTGACGAAAGCTGGAAAAACAAAAAAATATACCTTAAATGTGAAGCAATAGATGCTTTACAATTAGCATTTGAAATTACAAAAGAAAATGATCCAATATTAGCATGTGGTTCATTTTATCTAGCTGGAGTTATAAAAGAAGCACTGGATGTTTAGAGTTTTTGCGAATTGAGGTTTAATTGAGGTTTAATTGAGGTTTAAAATGTCACTAAACTGGAAAGAAATGGAATTAATTTTAAAAGAAGCTAATCTTGAAGGAAGCAAGATTCAAGGTGTTATTCAGAACTCCTTCCATTCAGTAACTTGGGAATTGTACAACAGGGAGAAAGGAAGGCATAGCTTTTATACCGAGATTGGCACACAATCCAGTAGAATAAACCTGATTTCTTCAAATTCTAAGCCTCAAAAAACAAAAAAGCTTCAAAGATTTGAACAATATGCAAGAAAAAATCTTGAAGGCTCTACTATTATAAAATGCTATCAAATGCCATATGACCGTGTTGTTATATGGGATTTAGACAACCATGGAAGAAAACTCAAAGTAGTTATTAGATTATACAGTGGTCCGGGAGCTAACATCATTGTTACAGATGAGAATTTAGTCATTCAGGATCTTCTTCTTAGACGTCCAGGCAGAGATGAAACTAGCAATAAAATACTTAAACTTGAAACTAGGACAGAAGAAGATAAGACATTCACAATTAGAGAATATGAGGGTTCATCTTTTAACGAATATGTAGAAAAGACCTTCTCTCAACAGCAAAATAATGATTTAAAAGCTCAATTAACAAAACAGGTTGAGACAAGAAGAGATCATGAACTTTCAAGATTAGATAGTTCAATAAAAAGTTGTGAAAAAACTATTGAATCAAATAAAGACTATATTGAGCTCAAAAAAGATGGGGATTTCCTTTCAGCTAATTCTTATCAAATTAAAAAGGGCATGGATAAGATTACTATAGTTGACTGGATATCAGATCCAACAGGTAATACATCTATAACATTACAATTAGACAAAAGTTTAACTGCAGGAGCAAATGTCCAAGCATACTACGATAAATACCAAAAAGCTAAAGGCACATATGAAAATGCTCTCTCTGAACTTGAAAAGTTAAAAAAAGAATATGAACAAACTAAAGCACGCTATGACAAAGCTCTAATGGATACTGATGATGAACAAGCAGACATTCATAGACTAAAAACAATTTTAGAAAAAACAAGCTTGCAACAGCAAATTCAAACAGGTCCTGGAATTAGATGCACAAGCGGAGGCTTTTTAATTTTGGCAGGTAGAAATGCAAAAGAAAATGAAGAGCTTTTACGCCATTATGCAAAAGGTAATGACATGTGGCTTCATACTAGAGACTTTCCAGGTGGATATGTATTCATTAAATTCAGAAGGGATAAAACAATTCCACTTGAAGTTCTTTTAGATGCAGCTAATATTGCTGTTTTATACTCTAAGGGGAAAAATTTAAAATCAGTAGATTTGTATTACACTCAAGTAAGATATTTAAGAAGACCAAAAGAAGGAAAAACAGGTCTTATTCTTCCTACTCAGGAAAAGAATCTGACTATTAAACCGGATCCACAGCGAATTGCAAGGCTCTTGCCAAAGGAAAATCAATGAAAAATGCATGTGAAGGCGTCATGTACCCTCAAAATGCAGTCTCCTGCATAACACTAAATGCTGTCCATAACCCCATCTCTTTACCAGAAGGACCAAAAAGTGTTGTTCTTAAATGTAGCACAAAGAAACTCAAAGGAATTTTAGTTCCACATAAGAGTTGGCAGTATTGCAAGGAAGAACTTGAAAACATATTCTCAAAACTGAGAGTCTCAAGCGAAACTATATTTGTTCTAGCACCTTTACATAAGGGGCCAATTGCAATGAATGAAGAAAACAAAATCTATAGTCCTCAAGATGGTTTTCTAAAAGGTGGAGATTGGAAAATAAAACTACACACGCCACAGGAGATAAAAGACCACGTAGAACAGAATGATGATATTTGCACAGAAGAGCACAGTCTAGAAATAATTGCACCTTTTATTTACAAGGCAATGCCAAACGCACAAGTTTGCTATCTTTTAGCTACAGGTCAAACTGAAGAAATATGTGAAATTACAACAATTATTGGACGGTTCTATCCAAATTCTATTATATTTCTCAGTAGCAATGAAGAAACAAATTGCGCTCAAATGTGGAAGAACTAAAATACAAATTAAGAGGAAAGCCAATGATTACCTGTGACGATATTTTCAAAAGAGAGAACATGCTCTGCATAGCAATTGCAGATTCATCAAAAGGAATCAAAGGTTATGATATTATAACAGAAAGACCACCAGCAAAACTGTATAAAGACGGAATACTGACTGATGTTTCTTGGCTTGGAATGAGGATTTTTGATGCTAAACGTTGCCTATGTTTTGATGCAAAACCATTTGGAGAACAGACACCAATTCCTGCATCAGAGCTTCCAAAAAAACTTAGAAATAAAAGTTTTGAGCTGCTTAAAAACTTTGCAAGTGCACTTGAATTAATTGAAAATGACACTACATTAAATGACTACCTGGGCTTCAGTTTCTCAAGCCTATCTTCATCAAGTTTTTATTTTTTACCGGACAACAGCATCTTTATTCTTTCAGGAAAAACCACAAGCGTAATTGAATCATTAATGACAGACAATGAACGCTTCTCAGATACGGAAGCTTGGTTTATTCATGAACAAGCAAATAACTTTGGTAAAGCAAACTACCTATTCCAGCTAGTTTATTATGCTCTAACAGGAATCAAACCTTACGAACCAGAAGATGTAAGAAATACAGGTTATAAGCCAATACCAATCTCACTTTATTTTATAAACAATCAAGGAAAGCTAGCACCTGAATGTGAGAAATTTCTTAAAGAGATTGAACATGTCTTTAAAATGAATAGAAAAGAGATGTATAAAGTAAGTAATCCTTATCAATACTTTAGAGAAAAGCTAGATGATGCCATGACTATAAGCTCTCCATCTTGCTATGTACAAACAAATTCTACAATTTATAAGGACTACTTACTAAAACTTAGTAAAAAAGCAAGGAAATCTAGTTTTCTAAGGAAAAAAGGTACTCTACTGGCTGCAATTACTGTTGCATTGATTATAGTTATTGCAATTGCTTGGTACTATATTGGCCTTGCAATAGCTCCTCCAAAGACTGCAGGTTCCTCAAAAGATGAGATTGTAAGGTATTATTACAAAGCCTTAAATGAGCTAAATATAACAGACTTAGAAGATTCTCTTGCAAGAGGGTGCAAAAGCCCAGACAGTCAAGATGTCACAAATTTGTACGTTACAACAAGAACAAGACTGGCATATGAAGGAATCAATGTTCTAATTAATCCACAAGATTGGCTTGATGAAGGTCAACCTGCTATAGTTCAAAATGGAATGATTTTTGGTGTTACAAACATAGAAATAGAAGACATTTCTGATACTCAAGTAAGAGCCACATTTGATTACTTTTGTCCATACGACAATGAAGAATCAGAAGACCTAAACGACATAACATTCACAAAACAAAGCTCTTCTACGTTAATTGGCAAATATAAGAAGGTTGTAGAATTTACTTTCATTACAAAAAAGAATTGGCTTGAGATTTCAAGTATCAATGAAATAGAGTGCACTTTAGAAGAAATATATGAAGTACCCTATGAGCAGAAAGATTCAGCTACGCTTTTAACAACATCCACATTTTGAGGGTCAACCCAGTGAACATTTGCAAAACTCTTAAAGAAAGTCATTTGACGTTTTGCATAATGAATAGAATTCATAATAATTTCACTTGAGATAGCATCAATTTCCGGCTCAGACAAAATATCAAAAGCCATCAAAGATGAATCTTTATCCCCTTTCCAGAGATGATTTAAAAACTCTTTATAGCCAATACCCTGCATGCTTTGCCAAGAAGGATTTGCTCCCATTTTAAGAAGCTTTTTTATTTCATCCAATATGCCTTGTTCAAACATTATCTTTACTCTAAGGCCAATACGTTCTCTTAGTTCTTCTTTCTCTCTACAAAGTCCAATGCTTAAAACTTCCATATTATTTCTAGGAGCAGTTGGAAGAGCAAAACTTGAAAGAGGCTTGCCACAAGTTTTATACACTTCAAGTGCTCTTGAAATTCTATATCCATCATTTGGATTAATCCTCTGAGCTGATACAGGGTCTACAGAACTTAAGTATCTATGTGCCTCTTCAAGTCCTACGGCCTTGATATAGTTTGAAACATCTTCCCTAACAACAGGGTCACTTTTTGGAGCCTCTGATAGACCATAAAGAAAATGCTTAAAATAAAAGGCAGTACCGCCTGAGACAACAGGTATTTTTTCCCTACTCCATATTTGGGCACAAGCATTATCTGCAAGCTTGATAAAATCTGCCACGTTGTAGTTTTCCCACGGCTCTAAAATATCAATGAGATGATGAGGGATTTTTTTGATTGTAGAGATATCGGCCTTAGCGGAGCCAATATCCAAGTGCTTGTAGACTTGCACGCTGTCTGCGTTGACGACCTCTGCAAAAGAAGAAAAGCAGTCACATAGCAACTGCGTCTTACCTACCGCTGTAGGCCCAAAGAGAAAGATTACTTTTCTGTTGTTGTCACTCTGGCTTGGTGTATTCAACTTCGTCGTTGAGAACTTTTGTTAAGACCACAGAAACAATCTTCTCATGGTTGTTTTCAAGTTCTTCTTCAGCTTCTTTGTTTGCAGCCATGATTGCAGCCTCCTTGATGGCCACACATGTCAGTTCATAAACATTTGCGTCTTTGTCAATAAGTGTATCAAGTGGAATGCTCAAGATGTTTCTCCTTGTCTGATTTAATCAGTACAGTAGTGTGATTATAGTTTTTTTCAATTCTTTTGTACATAGGAACAGAGCCAAAATAATTTAAACCTTTTCCACACTATTTCCATGTAAAAAGTGTTATAACAATACAAAAGTTCGTATGAAAAAGTGTAATGAAACTACAAAACTTCGTTGCATTTTTTGTAAATAGCAGAGGACGCTACAACGCCTCAATAGCACTCACAATCTCATCAACAATGCTTTCAGGCGTTCTTCCCTCTGTATCAATTACTAAATCAGCAGTAGAGGTATCGTCATTATCAATGCCGTAAATACGTTTATACCTAGCACTGTCATGGCCATCTCGTCCCTGAGTCTGTTGCAAACGCTCCTCATATGAGCCACCCTCACGCTTTGTAATACGCCTTGCACGCTCCTCGTCAGATGCCTTCAAATACACCTTCAAGTCAGCATCTTTAAGCATCCAAATTGCAAGCCGAGAACCCAAAATGCAATTATCCTTTTCCATGGCCATTTGAACCTGTCTACTGTCTAATTCTCTATCAATGTTGTCATCTTTTTCCGCAAGTGCACAGAAATCCCAAAACTCCATATTGCGTTCCTGCGCCATTTGTCTGAACGTGAAATTGATAAGGTCATACCCCAAACGCTTGGCCAGCAATGTAGACACTGTAGTATTGCCACAACCACTTTTCCCAGAAATTGCAATTCTCATTCTATGTTCCTCACCTGCTCCCTAATATTTTCAAGGCAGTCCTTCATATTTACCACCTGCAAATTGACCTCCACCATTTGGCTTTTTGACCCGATAGTATTAATCTCCCTATTCATTTCTTGACCAAGAAAATCCATGCGTTTACCAACAGCCTCTGTGGAGGACAGCAACTTTCTAAACTCAGCTATATGAGTAGAAAGTCTCACTGTTTCTTCGTTGATTGTAAATCTATTTAGCATAACAGCAACTTCTGTTAAAATTCTGTTTTCATCATATTTCTGGTCGCCAAGCATCTCATGAATTCTGTTTATAAGATTAGTTTTAATCATCTCATCCAAGATAGAGACATTTTCTTTTACATCATTCAAGGAATCCTCAAGGCTATCAATCATTGAAGTCAAATCTTTGCAAGTGGCTAGACCTTCACGCTGCTTAGCTTCATCAAACTGCTGCATAACAGATGCACAACAATGGTCTAATCCTACACGATAAGCCTCAATTTCATCTACTTTAATGCTATTTAGGACACCGTCTTGAGAAATTATGTCAGACATGTTGACAACAACTTTAACATCTTTTTCTTGTGCAATCTTTTGTACTGTCTGAATTGCATCCAAATAGGAACTGACCAAATTTTCATCCAATTGAATTTGTGCATTGGTCTTTAGATTCTTAATTCTAATGGATAAATCAATATGCCCACGCTGAGCGTGTTTTTTAATTATCCCTGTAATCTCAGCCTCATAAGAACTTAAAACAGCAGGAGCACTATAACTAATGTCCAAGTATCTATTGTTATAGCTTTTAAGTTCCATTGTGAGAATGTAAGAATCTGTTTGGTATTCAGCATACCCATATGCAGTCATGCTTTTCATATTAAGACCTCAACAAATGTTCATAGACTAAAAATGTGAGTAGACTAAAAGAGCTGCCTTTAATATTGGCAGCTCCTTATCTTCAAAGCCTGAAGATTAAATTACTTAGCAAGCTTTGCTTTGCACTGTTTGCAAACTTTCTTTGTTTCACCATCAACAGATGCTTCATAGAGAACCTTAATTCCGTCTCTCTTGCAAACTGGGCATTCACCACGTCCGCTATTTGCCTGTTCTCTAATACCTGTACCTCTATGTGCCTTTGACATATTGCCTCTCCTATAAATGTATTTCAGTTTTCAATTTGTGGAAATATCAACACCACTTTGCTGATTTTAGCCGTCATACGCCTCTATGTCAATAAAGAGCTTCTTGCAAAAGATTTTAAATCCTAACAGTAAAAGAGACTGCCAAACTGAAATAGTCCCCATTATCAAGACCCCTGTAAATGGAAACGGGGAAATGAGCATTTGCATAAAGCTCTAGATTATTAAGTTGGGCGCCAAGCCCAATTGAATGAGTTCCTAAATCAAAGGACTTAAAACTAGCCTGATACCCCGTTCTGAAATAGAATCCATAGTTTTTTGCAAGAATAAGGGCAACCTCTGCACCTGCATTTAACGCTCTTGTTTCAGACGTAAAAACATTTCTAATTTCTAGACCAGCGCTATAATTAAACATATTCAATCTTCCACGCTTTGAGTATTCATCTGAAGCATAATAAATGCCTATTCCAGTCTCAGAGATGAAAGATTCCCAGCTAACTGAGGTTTTTGAGCCATTGTTATCA
This sequence comes from Phocaeicola massiliensis, assembly GCA_963615565.1. Taxonomy (GTDB): domain Bacteria; phylum Spirochaetota; class Spirochaetia; order Sphaerochaetales; family Sphaerochaetaceae; genus UBA9732. The sequence continues at coordinate 7,270 of CAVEGR010000078.1, forward strand.
AGAATATTGTCACATAAGAAACCAATAGACAAACCGCCAGATTTAAACATGATGCCCAAATTTATCTGAAGAAACTCGCTATCCAAAACTCTGTCATAAGAAGAAAGAAAAGTTTGAGCAAGAAAATCAAACATTGCTGAATTTCTATGAATAGGAACATTGGCTCTTTGTTTGCTAGAGCCACCAGAAACACCTATACCAGCACTAAAATTACCAATACCCGCAGAAAGGTTTAATTTAATTTCCGATTTCTGATAAAGATTGTAATACTTTATCTCATCAACAGTCCCATTAAGCTCAACATTGTAGTCAAATCCAATGCTAAAAGAAATCATCTTTCCAATAAATGAAGCATTAAGACTAGATGTTGGCAATGACGGAAATGTCTCTCCGCTATTTGGCAAAAAAGAGTCCAAATACTGTCCATTAATTACAAGCAAATGTTCTTCTTCAAAAAAATAAAGAGAAGCTGGATTAATTATAGTTGGATGCCTTGTGTCACTAACAGCAATTCCAATTGATCCCATTGATTCAAGACGAGCGTCATCAAAATCAGCATAAATGGGAAAGAGAACTGCAAAAAAGAGAGATAAAAGAACTACTGTCCTTATGCGTTTCACTCTTTACCTAGTCTCCAAAGCTCGAGCTAATTGATCAGGACATGAAGTATCACGAGGACCACAATGAATGCCCTTAAGACGTTCAACAACATCTTGTGCTTTCATTCCTTTGCATAAGGAGATAATTCCCTTATGGTTGCCATCACAACCACCTTCAAATTCAACATTCTGGACAACATCTTGGTCATCCAACTCTACCCTAATTTTTCTGGCGCAAATGCCACTTGGTGTGTATTCAATTTTTTTCATACTTGAAATATAACAGAAAACTGCTTTGATATCCACACGATATGACAAACGATATACTATATATGATATAATTGAGCTATGTCTGAGCACACTGTTTTCTTTCATGTTGATTTAGATGCCTTCTTTGCATCTGTAGAACAAAGAGACAATCCTCAATACAGAGGCAAACCTCTCATTATAGGTGGACTTGGGCCAAGATCTGTTGTTTCAACTTGTTCATATGAAGCAAGAAAATATGGTGTTCATTCTGCAATGCCAAGTACACAGGCACAAAGACTTTGCCCAAACGGAATTTTTATACAGGGGCATATGGATCTCTATGCAAAGGTCAGCCGCCAAGTAATGGCTATTCTTCAAGAGTACTCTCCAAACATGAAGCAATGCTCAATTGACGAAGCCAGTTTAGATATGACAGGAACCCAACGTCTTTTTGGACCACCAAGAGAGCTAGCGCAAAAAATGAAACAACGTGTCAAATATGAAATTGGAATAACCATGAGTGTGGGCATTGCAACTACTCCTTTCATAGCAAAAATGGCAAGCGATTATAATAAACCAGATGGATTATGTGCTGTATCACCGGGAAGAGAACAGCTTTTTATAGACATTATTGGATTAGAGAAAATTTGGGGTATTGGAAAAAGTGGAAAAGCAGTTTTAAAAGCCAAAGGCATTCAAACTACACAACAAGCAAGAAGTTATTCTCTTGAAGGATTACAAAGACTTATAGGAAATTCTTTTGGCGAATATCTCTATAAAGCTTGCAGAGGTATTGACCCTGGAACAATGTCCCAAAAAGCTAAGAGCCACTCAATTTCTTCAGAGACAACCTTTATTCAGGACATTGTTGATGAAGAGCCTCTTCTCCAAACATTATTAGGAATGAGTCACGAATTAATTGGAAGATCTCTTGATGAAGGAGTAATTGCAAGAACTGTAGGACTAAAATTAAGGTGGGGAGATTTTAGAACAATCACAGTTCAAGCATCTCCAGATGAGCCTATTCTTAATGCAGATAAAGTATACTCTATTGCTAAACAACTATTAGCTTCAAAATGGAAGGCAGGTCAAGGTATTAGACTTATAGGACTAGGATTATACAACACCTATAAAGGAGACAGTCCAATACAAGACAGCCTTTTTTCACAAGATGAGCATAAAAAAAGAACCCTTGACAAAACCATCCATGAACTTGGTGCCAAGGGTTATTCACTAAAACGAGCGTCCGAGTTAAGTTCTTCTACTGTGCAAAAATCTAATCATTCTCAGCCATCTTAGCCTTTACAATCAAATCATGCTTAAGTGTCTTCAATTTTTCTGAAAGTGAGACTTTGTAAATATGTGGATTTATGAAACGTTTATAACTTTTGTGAAAATGGGAGAAATTCTCTTTTGCAAAATCCTGAACTTCCTTAAGAGGTTTCTTTTCTTTAAGAAAGTTTCCATTTTCCATAACTTTAATTAAAAGTTTTTCACAAGACACATACTTGTCAGCCTTGAGCTGGAAGAAATCTGAATCACTGAAAGGGTGAAAGAACATGATGTTTTCACCGGTTTTGTATTCCTCGTCATCAAGTGTAATTAGGTCAGCTATTGCAAGGCCATCTGAATCATAGAATCTGTAGACCTGTTTAATTCCTGGATTTGTTGTCTTTGCGTAGGAATTACTAATCTTCATTGTTGGCTGGAAAGTGCCATCAGAAAGCTGTTTAGCAGCTAATTTATATACACCTCCAAGAGCGCTCTGCGTACCACCTGTTACAAGATAAGTGCCTACACCCCAAGAATTTATAGGAACACCATCACTAACTAACGTACTGATAATTTGCTCTGTTAGGTCATTTGAGACACAAATTGTTGCATCTTCAAGGCCTGCTGCATCCAGTCTTTGGCGAACCTCTCTAGCAAGATAAGAAAGGTCACCCGAGTCAATTCTAACACCAATTTTCAAGCCCTTTGCTTTCTGCTCAAGACCTACAATAATTGCATTTTCAATGCCACTACCAAGAGTGTCATATGTATCAATCAAAAGAACACAGTTAGTAGGATAAATTTTTGCAAACTCTCTGAAAGCTTCAAGCTCATTGTCATAAGCCATAATCCAGCTGTGAGCCATTGTTCCACCCACAGGAATACCAAAAACTTTTCCTGCAATAGTATTGCTTGTAAGCTTTGCTCCTCCAATGTAGGCTGCACGACTAGCACTTAAAGCTCCATCAAGACCTTGAGCTCTTCTTAGTCCAAATTCCATTACTGCTGTATCTCTTGCAGCAGAACAAACTCTCATTGACTTTGTTGCAATGAGAGTTTGAAAGTTAATGGTATTAAGAAGTAGACCTTCAATAAGCTGTGCATCCATAAGAGAAGTGTGAATTCTTACTAGAGGTTCTCCTGGAAATACTGTTGTGCCTTCTCTCATTGCATAAATGTCACCATGAAATTTATATGTTGAAAGGTATTGAAGAAAGCCTTCATCAAACATATTGAGGGATTTAAGATAAGAAATATCGCTCTTACTAAAATTAAGGCTCTCTAGCTGAGGAAGAAGCTCCCCAAGCCCGGCAAAAATTGCATAACCACCATCAAAAGGGTTTGTTCTGTAGAACATGTCAAAAACCACTTGTGGGTTTTCACCACTAAGATAGTAGCCTTGCATCATTGTTAGTTCATAAAAATCCGTTGTAAGAGCAGAAATATCCACATAAACCTCCCTTATCTTCTTATCTCAGTTCTGCCACCCATGTAAGGCACAAGAGCTTCAGGAATTTTTATGCTTCCATCTTCCTGCTGATAATTTTCAAGTACAGCTACAATAGCTCTTGAGAGAGCAACAGCTGTTCCATTGAGCATATGAACATATTTGGCTTTGCCATCGGTATCCTTAAATCTGACGTTGAGATTTCTGGACTGGTAGTCAGTGCAGTTGGAGGTTGATGTCACCTCCCCATATTCGCCATTATCTCCACGTCCTGGCATCCAAGCTTCAATATCGAACTTTCTGTAAGCAGGTGCACCAAGGTCCCCGGTGCAGGTGTCTACAACCCGGTATGCAAGTCCAAGACCGCTGAAGATTTCTTCTTCAATTACCAAGAGCTCGTCATGCATGACATCAGATTCCTCTGGAAGACACACAATGAACATCTCAAGTTTTGAGAACTGGTGAACTCTGTAAAGACCTTTGGAGTACTGGCCAGCTGCACCCGCCTCGCGTCTGAAGCAATGAGAAAGTCCAGTCATCTTGATTGGTAAATCTTCTTTTGCAAGCGTCATGCCTGAATAGTAACCACCAAGAGTAATCTCCGCCGTGCCAACTAGTGCGGTTCCGGTACCTTCAACTGTGTAGATATTGCTTTCTGCACCACGTGGATTGAAACCAATGCCCTCAAGAATCTCTTCTTTGGCCACGTCTGGCGTAATCATTGGGGTAAATCCATGCTTTAGAACGATATTCATTGCATAGTTTTCAAGGGCCATTTGAAGTAATACAGCTTCATTTTTCAAGTAGTAGAATTTTGGACCACTGACACGTGTTGCTGTATCAAAATCAATCAAATCAAGCTTTTCGCCAATTTGGACATGGTCAAGTGGCTTGAAGTTAAATACAGGTGGCTTGCCAACATATTTGACAGCTGTATTATCTTTATCTTCTTTTCCTACAGGAGCTTTTGGATGTGCATAATTTGGAATTTGGCGCAAAAGTAAGTTGTACTTTTTTTCTACTTGTTCAAGTTCTGACTCTACTTCTGCAATCTTTTCCTTTATTGTTCTGCCTTCAGCAATCAAAACCTGACGTGCTTCAGGGTCAAGTTTACCCTTCATTTTCATTGCATTTTCATTTCTTGAAGCTCTAAGAACTTCTGCATCGTGCATTAGTGTTGCTCTCTTATCCTGAAGAGCAATAACTTCATCAACATCAACCTTCATGTTACGGTTTTTGATGTTAGTTGCAATCTCGTCACGCCTTGTCTTAAGTTCTCTGTAGTCAATCATTTTTTTGATATCTCCTTAATGCTTGAGCTTCATATGCAACTCAAGCTTCATGTGTGCAATAATATTAGTGCAATGTTGCAATAATGTTGTTGCAATAATATTGTTGCAATAATGTTGTTGCAATCATACTCCCAATGGCTTTGATTTTCAACGGTCACTAAGGAACTGTAGCGAAATAAGTTGAGCAATTTATACGAAGTAATGTTTTCAAGATTCAAGGAATTGACTTTAGACAATATGGTAATATGGCTAAAATTAATGACGAATAAGGTTAGGAACAGAACAAATAGAAATGTTCAAATTATTTTGATACAGTTCCTAACTGTAACACATATAGAAAACGAATTTTCATCTAGTGTATATTCGAGACTTTTTAAATCTTTTATGTCTTGTCCCGTATAAGTTGCCATAATTTGAAAAAGCTTTGCATTGGTAATGAGGTCTGTTTTTGCTTCATAAAAAGCTTTGTAATTTGAAAAACGCACTGTTGGATACATTCCAAGTTCTTCTGTTTTTGCAAAAGACTGCAAGATTTTATCTTGACTGTAATCTAGGTTGTACTCATTTGGGTTGTACTCATTTGGGTTGTACTCATTTGGGTTGTACTCGTCTAATTCAAGATTGTAAAATTTAAAGATATTTAAGCTTTCATCATTGCATTGTGGGATATCTAGCACATTATCAATTATGTGTGTTTTTTCCAAAAAGGCGGTAGTGCAGCAAAAATAATCGTAATTCATAGCACCTGTGGATTCATACAGAGAAACAGCACTGGTTACATCTATGTACGTCCAAGAGCCGTTTATTTGAACAAGATTCCATTCATGACCCAAATTTGAAGAGCCTAGCAACCCAGAGCCTTGTTTCAGTTTTCCATTGACAGACACACAAGGAACACCAAGACATTGCAAAATAAACTCAAATGCCTTTGAAAAAGAGGCACACACCCCGTTTCTTTTTACCATAACCGAATACATGCTTTGATCCATGTTTGTCTTATCATATTGACAATTTTCAACCATCCAAACGTAAACTTTTCTTATAGTCTCGTATGACGGCTCAATTGACCCAACTGCCTTCACAATACCAAATAGAGCTTGCTCAATTTCCTTATTTGCCTGCTCAATCTCTGACCGTGTCATGGTATATTCAAATTCCACAAAATGACCCGATATTGCGTTATTAACATAACTCGTAACATACGTAAAACTGTTAGTCCAAAAGAGCTCAGGATGGTCTAAAAGCAAACAATCATATGCTTTTTTTAGGGTTTCCTGCGAAAATGAGCCACAATTCCACTTGGATACCAAGGTTGTTATACAATCAAACATTGCTTGGTATGCTACCTGTTCAGAGCTAGAAAGCTGACTGTAATAATAGTTATCAACTTCTATTTCAGCACATTCAGCACAAAAAGCATTGAAAAGTAGACCAACGAGCAAGATGAAAGTAAGAAGGAATCTATAACCCCTATGCATTATTTTCCTTTATTTCAGCAAATATTTCAGCGGAATAATAACACTTTGAGGGCGTTTATGCAAAAACCAAAAACTCAACAAAAAAGCCAACCAAAAAGACAACGTTGCCAAATAACGCTTTTGTTTGTACTATATCAATGTGGATCAAAAGTATCAGGTAATTAGTAGGAAACAAGATATAGGAAGGCTCATTAATCAACTACATAGAGAAGAATTTCTCGCAGTTGGAATAATGGACACAGGTACAAAAGAAGATCTTATTGAATCCATCACATGGTTCAGTCAAAACTTCAACTACGGTCTTCACGTAATAACGCAGCAAGAAAGAATTTCGAAGGATCTCGTTCAATCCAATTTCCCAGATGTAACATTCATTGTCTTTCCCAAGGTTCCATCTTTAGCAGAACGTATCAATGCTCTTGCAAATGTCTGTATGACTACCTATTTCATTGTAACACAAAGTAATACATCTTTCATGTCCTTTGACTGGAAACCAATTGAGGCTAAACTAAAAGAAGAGCCTCACCCCGCAGTTATCTGCCCATGGATTTTCAATAAGAGTAACGAAAAGATACCAACCATTAGAGCTCCAAAGCTCAATGGCAAAGAAATTGACCCTCTAAGTTTCATGCCTCGCACGGAATGCGACAGCAATCTTTACCCTTTCTTGGGTCTAGGAATCTACGACCGAGCACTTTTCCAACGCCTAAGGGGCTACGATAACAACATCTCAGGAAACTACTGGCAAACTCTAGATTTTGGAGTGCGCTGCTGGCTATTTGGATACCCAGTCTACACTATGCCCTACATGTCTGTTCTCTTCTATGGTATGCAGTTTCTCATAGAGGACCGTACTGAAATGGATGGCGTTGAACGCTTCTACACAAAGAATCTGAGCATCAAGCAATCCAAAGGGCGCAACTACATCAAAAAGGGATACAAGACAAGCAGTCGAGTTCTTTCAGAGGAGGTCAAAACTCGTCTAGCTCTCTACAAGACCGATTTCCAAAGCCTCTGTGATTCTTGGAAAAATCCTTCATAGAGAGGCTTTTTGCAAAACCTCAATTATTTCAAAAACTTCTTAATGAGCATGTCAACATATTGTATATCTAGTGCACATGTAGAAGTTTCAAATGTCACAATTAAGCTGGTTCCCGGAAAAATGTTGTCTCTTGCATACGCCATCAATTTATCCTTTGCCTTTGTGGCGTAATCGGTTTTATCAAGCAGGCCAAAATGCTCCCAGCCATAAGTTTTGAGTGTGCGTGTATTAAGAACATGGAAATCGGGATATAGGGTGGTGTATGTGAGTTTTGCGGGATATTCGTAATGATATGGGACACCGGCTAAATTCAGACGGTCTGCTATGATGACCTCGCTCTTAGACCTGACGCGCTCACCCTTTGCTGTGTAGAAATCTCCCTCAAATGGGAAATTAAGCCCGTCATACTTTGCATTCTGCCAGTTTCTAATGTAGCCTTCGTGTGTGATAACATTTGGTTTTACGAATTGCTTAATTTCAGCTGGCAAAGTATCGTAGACATTGTCTAGAGTTAACATCATGTTTGGAGTTTCCAAGTATTTAAGACATTTTTTGCATACAAGTTGTCGCTTTTTGAGAACTTTGAGGATATTGGCATCATAGTACTTCTGGAAGAGCGTTTTGATTGTGTCAAGTTTGGATTTGCCTAGGTATTCTATCTTATTGTCACTAGGGCAATATTTAACAAATCTCTTTTTTCCATGTATTAGCTTAACTTCTAGCACGCTAGGCTCTGTTTTAGCTAGTTTTGCCTCTATCTGAGAAATTTGCCTCTCATAATTTGCCAATTTTTGCTTAATTGTCCTAATTAATTGCTGCATCTAGGTCTCCTTAGTTCTCTATCTAGTTAATCTAGTGCCATTTTATACCAAAATTGACAGCTTTTGAAAAAATTAGAAGAAATTTTCTTCCAAAATCTTAAAAATTATTTAAAATTAGAAGAAAATGCCCATTGGACAACGAAAGACAGCAAAGTAAAACGCTTTTACAGTACAATTTAGCGCGTAGGCGACACCAAAACAGCAACGTCAAGGGCAATTTGGGCTAATTTATTGTTCTCTGAACGGCTGCGGTTGCCCAAAGAGCCAGCCTTCCAATAGGAACCTTCAAGTAAGTCCGCAGGGAAAAGTATTTGATAGCAAGATAAACCTCTATATTGGGCAACTGCCATGACGGCAGCACATTCCATCTCAACAGCAAGACAGCCCTGCTCTTTCATGAGTTTAATAGCAGATGGCGTTTCTCTGTATAAGGCATCATTTGTCCACACCTTACCACTGATATTAGGAACGCCTAGCCCCTCTAAGATTGCAGAAGTCTCAGTAGCAGTCTTAATCTTAATCCATGGAGTATTGTGTGGAGCGTAGTACCAACTTGTGCCTTCACCTCTATACGCATAAGTTGGAACAATAATTTTTCCTTTGGTCTCAGAAGTCAACGAGCCACAGGTGCCAATGCAAACAAAGCGTTTTACTCCACGAGCAATGTATTCTTCAATAAAACTGGCCGCAACTGGAGCGCCAATTGGAAGAAGCACGCATGCCAGTTCATGGTCTTTGTACTTAAAGCCATACACAGGACAGTGAACTCCACACTTATATGTTGAGAGAGTTGAACACTTAAATTGATCTTTTAATGCATTAAATAAGCTGAACGACCACATGATGATAATGGTATCAGGCATGTCTTTACGTCCACTAATAAATGCACTAGGTTTGAGAATTTCTTCTTCATCAAAATAAGGGAGCATAAAACCTCCAAATAGCTAACAACACATGAACATAGCATCACATGAACATAGCATCACATGAACATAGCATCACATGAACATAGCATCACATAAACATGACATCACAGCTTAATGCCCTTTATCCACAGGAAAAAAAGATATATATTTGCGAGTATGACAGAAAAACTTAAAGATGTTCAATTCATTACATTACCCGGCGACAGAAAAATTGGAGAAACAGTGCTTAAAGCTACTACACCACTTCCAGTACAATTTCAGGAAGGACAAAAACCTGAAGACATTGATTTTAATAGCATAGTAGCTGGATTGATTAAAGTTCTTGCTTGGGACGCAGACAACAAAGACATAGACTACTATAGAGATGTTCTTCTCAGCCTGCAGCCAAACATAGCCCACGAACTAAACCTTGCAGCAATCTCAAAGAGTAAGAAAAAGGAATTTGAATTTGCACTTGAACTCATGCTTGCAGTCAAGAACATCACAAAGGCACCAGAAAGCTACATAAATCTTGCAGTCTTGTATGCGCAAATGACAGTTGAAATGCACAACAAAGCTGACCATGTTAAGGCCGATATGTATGACGATAAAATCATTCAGGTTCTCAATGAATGCATAAAAATCTACCCTAACTATGCACCGGCATATAGTGAGATATCGGCTTTTCATATGAGGCATGGCGATATTGAAAGCGCACGCGACAACATTGCACGTTATGTAAAGCTGGAAAAGGACGAAAAAAAACGTAAGCAGGCAGAAAAGACACTGGAGAATTTCAATAAGATGTTAAATTCCAAGGACCAAATTCTATACGCCTACGACAAAATGATGATGGGATGTGCAGACGAAGCCATCACAGCAATCAACAAATATCTGGCAAGTGGAGAGAAATCTTGGGAAGCTTACTTCATTAGAGGATGGGCAAAAAGAACACTTGAAGACTATGAAGAAGCTCAAAAAGACCTTCTTGAAAGCCTAAGAATTGAATCTAATAATGCAGAAGTCTACAATGAACTTTCAATCTGTGCTCGTGAACATGGAGATCTTGAACTTGCAAAGAACTATTTACAGATTGCAGTGGACCTAGATGAAGACGATATTGTTTATAAAGTAAATCTTGCATTCTTACATCTTTCAGATGATGAGTTTACAGAAAGCAGGGAGCTTCTTGAGAAAGCAAGAGCTATTGACCCGGAAGATCCACAACTTAAATTCTTAATTCAGGAATATGAAAGAAAAACTGGAGACAGAATTGGAGAAATTATCAACGAAGAAATCTATACAGACGAACAATTTGACGAACTACACAAGAAAGAAAAAGAAGAAAGCATATTTCACAACGAGATTTAAACAGGATAATTATAACAGGAAAAATATAACAGGGAAAATTGAGCCATGCATGAAGAGATAATATGCAAAACTGAAGATGATATGGTAAAGCTTGGCAACAAGTTTGGGAAACTTGCAAAACCATCAATGGTAATTTCTTTAAGAGGAAGCCTGGGTGCTGGAAAAACAGTTTTTGCAAGAGGAGTTGCTAGAAGTTTAGGCATAAAAGAGGCAATAGTCAGCCCAACTTTTACACTTGTTCAAGAATATGATGGCACACTGCCAATGTACCACATGGACCTCTACAGAATCACTTCTCAAGAAGATTTTGAGATGATTGGAGGTGAAGATATGCTCTATTCCAATGGAATATGTCTCATAGAATGGAGCGAAGTCATTAATGATATGCTTCCTAAGGACACAATTTTTATAAACATTATTGTCAATCCAGACCAAAGTAGAACAGTCACAATAGACAGTAAAGAGGACAAGTAGTATGAATATTCTTGTAACAGACACATCTTCACAAGCACTTACAGTTGCAATTTATACAGACTCTTTTTCTGAAGTAAGAAGATCACAAGGAAAAAGTGTTCAACATTCAGAAAGACTTGTTCCAACGGCAGTTGAACTTTGCAAAGATGCAAACATTGATACAAAAGATATTGATTTGTTAATGTGCACAAGAGGTCCCGGTTCATTCACCGGCCTTAGAATTGGTATGGCTGCATTTAAGGGCATGGCTTTTGCATTAAATAAACCAATTGTTTCTGTTTCAACACTTGAAGCATATGCCTCTTGTGTAGAAGGTTATGGTGGTGCAATAATCTCTGTTATTGATGCAAAAAAACAACGTTGGTACATAGCAGCCTTTGAACAAAATGTAGATCAAAAAGGAAAAGCAACACTGAAAAGGCTTATTCCGGATACTGACGGAACAGAGGCAGACTTAGTACAAGTGCTTTCTAAATACAACAAGATTCAAGTTGTTGGACCTGATGCAAAAGCATTTGCTGAGGTACTTAGGAATTTATATTCAATGTCCTCTGAACTAGGTTATAAGCAAATTTTTGCTAATACATTGGCAAATGAGGCTATTGCTAACTCAATTTTAGAGCTTGGACTTAAACAGTATGAAGCTAAAGGTGCAGATGATATTGGACAAGGTCCTGTTTATTTAAGAAAGAGCGACGCAGAACTTGCCCTAGAAGAAAAACTTGTCTTAGAAGAAAAGCTTGCTTCAGAAGGGCACGAAAGGTAGAAGACCAAGGAGAACTTCACCAATGACGAAAGAACACGATGTAATAATTATTGGGGCAGGGCCTGCAGGTCTTGCCTGTGGACAGTACAGTGCTAGAGCCGGACGGGACACAATCATGATTGAAGAACTTTCAACTGGCGGACAGACCATGATTATAGATGAGATTGAAAATTACCCTGGTCTTGGTAAATTAACAGGCTTTGAACTAGCACAGAAGTTTGAAGCCCAAGCAGAAGCTTTTGGTTGTTCTACGGTTTATGCGTCTGTATCTGAAATTAAGTTACAAGAAGACGGTTCATTTATTTTGAAAACCAGTAATGGTGACTACAAGGCAAAGGTTGTTGTACTTGCAACTGGAGCCAAGCATAAAAATCTTGGAGTACCAGGAGAAACAGAACTTACAGGTCATGGTGTGAGCTATTGTGCAACTTGTGACGGGCCGTTCTTTAGAAATAAGAAGATCCTCGTCTGTGGTGGTGGTGATAGTGCTTGTCAGGAAGCTATGTATCTTGCAAAGCTTTCATCTGACATTACAGTCTGTCACAGAAGAGATAAATTCCGTGCACAGAGTTCAATTGTAGAAGCAATGAATAAGACTGCTGGAATTAAAACTCTGATGAATACTATTGTTCTTTCAATCAATGGGGAAAATAACAGAGTTAAATCAGTGACCTTCTTAAACAAAGAAACTGGTAATCAATTTACTGAAGATTATGATGGAGTTTTTGTTTTTGTTGGCAATAATCCACAAACTCAGCTTGTTCCTTTCTGCGACAAGGATGAATTTGGATATGTAAAAACTAACAAAGAAATGATGACAAATATTCCAGGTTTGTTCGCAGTTGGAGATGTAAGAGATACTCCATTTAAGCAAATTGTTACAGCTGCAGCTGATGGTGCTGTAGCAGCCCATTATGCCAGTGAGTACATAGACAAGCACTTTTGATTTGCAAATAAGCTAAAAGACATGTTAAATGCTATTCGCGCTAGCACTCCTCTTAAGTACTCAAGGAGCTATGTGAAATGCTATTCGCGCTAGCATTTCACATAGCTCCGCCCCTCGGGTAAAGTGGATTTGAACCACCGACCCCTTGGTCCCGAACCAAGTGCGCTAGCCCCTGCGCTACTACCCGAAAATTTACAAAAACTGCAGAACAAACTGCATTTTTGCTCTTGAACTATAGGGCTTTTGATTTGACCTGTCAATGCTAGTTTTGATTGACACTACACGCAACATAATGATATTTTTATATGGAATGTCCACTTTTGGACTAAGTTAGAAAATTATACTATATTTAAAGAGGTCTTCCATGGCAGATAAGAATGTCCCTTCAGAAGAAGTAAAAAAAGAGGAAAAAAACGCACCACTGAAGGTAATGGAAACAAAACCAAAAAAGGCTAAAAAGAATAGTGAACCTTGGACGGCAAAAAGAGTTATCACAACAGTAATCATTGCAATTCTTGCCCTTTTGATGATTGGTGGTCTTTATTACATCATCATTATGATTTCACAGAGCAAGAGCGAAGATTCTAATGCTTGGGGTTACTACAACGGCAAAGCAATCAAAATTGAAACCAATAACGTATTCTACAATACGCTAATGAATGATACCAATTTCCAGACTGCCTATCTTAATAACGATTATTCAACTCTTATGCAGAGTTATTACTCAGCATATCAGCAGCAGGTAATTTTCACAGCAATCTCAGAAGATGCTGAAAAAGCAAAGATTGCAGCTCCACAAGAATTGGTCAATGATTTGATTATTTCTGCCGGAATTTACAATGATGATGATGGAAACTTCAGCGAAGAAGTCTACAAGTCAACTGCAGAATCTTCAAGAATTCTTGTTAATTCTTATTATACAAGTATTTATCCTTATCAGGTTGTTCTTTCTGACTACAATACAGCCATTGTATCTGATGCAGAGAAAAACTTTGTTTCACAGATTGCTGGCAAGTCTAGGTCATTTGAGTATTTTGTTGTTGATTATAATGCTTATCCTAATGATTTGGCAGCTGAATATGGAAAAGCAAACGCAGACCTCTTTAAGAGTGTAAGTCTTTCAATGATTTCTAATTCAGATGAAGAGAAAATCAATCAAGCCTACTCTGATCTTAATTCAGGTTTAGCATGGGCAGATGAAGTTAGCCTTTATTCTACAGATTCTTATGCAGCAGATGGTGGTGTAGCCGGTGAAATTAGATTGTATGCTCTTGCAGCAACACTTTCTGACTCTGCAGATCTTGATAAGATTGTTGCACTTGAAATGGGAAGCTATTCTGAGCCAATTAAGACAACTTCTGGATGGGCAATTTACAAAGTTGATTCTAAGGTTACTCCTGCTGATTTTACAGATGAAGACACTCTTACAGACGTTAAATCTTATATCAACAGCAGCGAGCCAGAAACAATTACTGCTTATATTGAATCTGCAATTTCAACAATTGCAGATCTTGCACAGTCAGACTTTGATGCTGCAGCAGAATCTTGCAATGCAGAAATTCAAACTGTTTCTTCTGTTTCTAACAACGTTGGAGACAGCCAGTATCTTGTTGGTCTTGAGTACTATGATACCAATGGCTATCTTGCTACAGCAGCTGAAGATGAAAGCATTTCAAGAGAACTCTTTACTTCTGAAGAAGGTTATGTAACAGGAGCTATCTCAAGTGATAGCAAGTACATCATTGCTAAGGTAACAAGTGTTAATGAAAATGATACTGCAAGATCTTCTATTATTAGTGCTTATTACAACTACTATGCATCTTCTCAAGTTGCAACTGATAAATTCTATGCAATCCTTCTTAGCGACAAGTTTACAGATAACTTCTATGTTCAGTTCTGGACACAGCTCTTCTCTTCTAGCACAACAAACTAAGAGAAACAAACTAAAAGAGACGTAAACATAAAAAACTAAAAAAAGCCACTGCAAAACAAATGCGGTGGCTTTTTTATAAAACTGTTGTATCATTGAATTTTGGGAGCTAAAAGTATGAAAAGCAGAAATCATGAAGTGACAAAATTCCAGCCTCTTCTTAATGATGAAGGTTACATAGTTGAGGAAGGATGGGCTCGAAAACCTGTCTGGAAGTATGATAGAACCAAGGTTAAAGCTAGTGCATTTAAGAAAAAAGAATGGGACTATTATGCAATAAGTAACCAAAGTGAAGGCTGGACAGTATGCGGAACAATTAGTGACTTAGGATATGCAGCACTACTTTCAGTTTCATATATTGACTTTAAGCGTGGCAAATTCTCACAAGCAGATGAAATGAAATTCTTCACATTGGGCCATTTAGGGTTGCCTGCATCCTCACAAATAGACAGCAGTTGCCAATATGTTGGCAAGAATATCAGGCTAACATTCATCAAACGCGGCACAAAAAGACACGTTATGATAGCTGCACCAAGCATGAAACTTCCAGACGGACGTGTGGGCCTAGACCTCAATGCAGTGCTATTACAGCCAGATGAGATGGAAAGCATGAACATTGCCACAAGTTGGGCAGAAAACCGCAAAGCATTTTACCTCAACGAGAAAGTCAACTGCATGCAAGCAGAGGGCACAATACGCCGAGGTGATGACATCCAAAACTTACAAAAGACAAAGGTCTTTGGGATCTTAGACTGGGGACGTGGACGCTGGACATATAAGAACACTTGGTATTGGGGCTCTGGAAGTGGCCTTGTTGACGGCCACAAATTTGGCTTTAACATAGGTTATGGCTTCACAGATAGAACTCCGGCTAGTGAGAATGTAATATTTTATGATAACAAAATACACAAACTGGATGACATTACATTCAATATTCCAGAGGACAACTTTATGAAAAACTGGACCTTTACCAGCTCAGACGGACGCTTTGAGATGGACTTTAAGCCTGCTGTTGATAGATCTTCTAAAATAAATTTAGGAATAATTAAGACAGACCAACACCAAGTATTTGGATACTTTACAGGCAAAGTAGTGCTAGATGACAAAACTGTTGTCCAAGTCAAAGATTTTCCAGCTTTTGCTGAGAAAGTATTCAACCAATACTAAAGCTCTCAATACTAGCTCTCATTACTAGCTGTCAAAGCTAAGACCTCCTTCCCAATGGGATTTGACATAGTTACAGTATCGTTTTAAACGAGTTCTAATTGTTTGAGTGCTCACCCCGTAGTTTTTAGCCATCTCGCAGATTGTGCCACCATTTGACCATTGAAGAGCCAGTTCTCGGATATCAATAGAATCGTCGCGCAAATGCCAGTTGTTTGCTCCGGTGCGTAAGGTAAAAGATCTTCCACAATTTTCACACACATAGCGTGGAATTTTCTTGTGTTGCTTTGTTTCGTAAAAGCCATGGCTTTTGTACCATCTGTATCCCTTGGGTAAATTGTGCTTATGATGCCATTTACATAAAGGATTTGGGCATGCTCCATGCTCAAGCGGGTTTTTTGATTTTACTTTGATAACTTGTTCCATAGTAGTTTTCTCCTTTAAAAGTCCTCTACTATTAAGTACAAATAAAAAATCAAAACCATTGTCTTTTAATTTCTAAAGAGGTTGAATAAAACAGTTACTCTATAGTATAAACTTGAACTTGGAAACTATAGAAATGCAGAATATACAAGAATTTATTGACTTAGGCCTCTCTGAAAAAAGTATTGAGGCAATTGAAAAAAAAGGTTTTGAACATCCAACAGAAATTCAAAAAAGATGTATCCCAATTTTATTACAAGAAAAAAAAGATCTAATTGGACAAGCCCAAACAGGAACAGGAAAAACAGCAACATTTGCACTTCCAATTTTAGAAAAACTTGATACACCACCGGCCTGCAACAGCCAGGCCTGCAACAGCCAGGCCAGCAGAACCAAAGGTGACAAGACAAAGAAGTCAAAAGATGAACACATCACAAGAGCTCTAGTACTTGTTCCAACTAGAGAACTATGTATTCAAGTTTGTGATGAAATCAAAAGCCTTGGAGAGAATAGAAATATTAAAACTCTTGCAATCTACGGTGGCGCTTCATACAACATTCAGTTTAAGGGACTCAAAGAAGGTGCTGATGTGATTGTAGGCACACCTGGAAGAATCCAGGATCACATTGAAAGAGAGACATTAAATCTCAATGCTATAGAATTTTGTGTCCTTGATGAGGCCGATGAAATGCTCAACATGGGCTTTATAGAAGATATTGAGAATATCCTAGCTAAAATGCCTACAGACAAGCAAATGCTATGTTTTTCTGCCACAATGCCAGAGCCAATTAAGAAGCTTGCAGAGACCTTCATGAATGACTATGAAGTAGTCAAAGTCCAAACAGAAGACATGACAAGCACACTCACACGCCAAGTCTACTATGAGCTTTATGAAGAAGACAAATTTGAAGCACTGTGCCGTACAATAGACATGGCACCTGATTTTTATGGCCTTGTGTTTTGCAAAACCAAAATTCAATGCGACGAAATTGGCTCAAAACTCATATCAGCGGGCTACAACGCAGAAGTACTCCACGGAGATCTCAGCCAAGTACAACGCGAACTAATCATTCATAAAATGCGTGAACACAGAATTAGCATACTTGTAGCCACAGACGTAGCTGCACGCGGTCTAGACATCCCAGACATGACACATGTGGTCAACTACAGCCTCCCAGACGAGCCGGAAAGCTACATCCACAGAGTTGGCCGCACTGGCAGAGCCGGAAAAGAGGGCCTAGCAGTTACATTCGTCACACCACGCGAATTCAGAAAACTA
This sequence comes from Phocaeicola massiliensis, assembly GCA_963615565.1. Taxonomy (GTDB): domain Bacteria; phylum Spirochaetota; class Spirochaetia; order Sphaerochaetales; family Sphaerochaetaceae; genus UBA9732. The sequence continues at coordinate 24,728 of CAVEGR010000078.1, forward strand.
GCTTTCATCAAACGCATTGCCAAGGCCGATATTATTAAAGTCCGCATTCCAACCATAGATGAGCTTATGGCACAAAAACGAAAGATGCTACAGACAGATCTCTTTGATAATATTAACAAGGCTGAAAATGGATTATATGAAGATTCTCTCTATTCAATGGCAAAAAAACTCTGCTCAGAGCATCATCCAACAAATGTAATAACAGCACTTCTTGCTGAGCGTTATGGAACTTCTTTAGATAAAAGTAAATACCATGAGATACAAGACTTGTATGACAGAGAGAAACCCAGAGAGAGAACAAGAACTAGACAAGGTTCAAGAGATAGACGCAGGGTAAGAGATAGATTTACTACCGAGTCAAGGCGTGAGACAAGACGTGAAACAAAAAAAAAGGCAAAGCAAACACTAGCAGATTCAAGACTTCTCTTGAAGGTAAAAGGAACAGGTAGTATTCTATAGATATGGAAACTTTGTTTACAAAAATTGGAAAGGGAGAAATCCCAAGTGTTAAGCTTTACGAAGACAACATTTGTTTCGTAATTATGGATATTAATCCTGTTGTCAAAGGCCATGCTCTTGTAATAAGCCGTGAGCCTTATCCAAACATGGCAAGCTGTCCAGATGACGTTTTAGCTCATCTTATTCAGGTTGCAAAGAAGGTGGATATTAAGCAAAGAGATGTCCTAAAATGCGATGGATCTAACATTTTTATTAACAATGATCCCGCTTCAGGGCAGGAAGTGCCTCATATTCATGTTCATGTAGTGCCACGTTATGTCAACGACGGAAGAAAGTATTTTGCACTTCATGACAAATATGAAGACGGCGAGATTCAAAGCCTTGGCGCAAAACTTAGGCTAAATTAAAGCCTCAAATGTGATACTGGTCATCATACATATCGCTGAGGATTGACTTGAAAACAGACTCTGAATCTTTGAGTATTTTTGAGCCTCTTGTAATTTTACAGAGGCTCACTTCCATTTCTTGAGCAATACGTCTTTGAGGCTTTCCTCTATAGAGCTCCTTCATGATATACCAGCGTTTAGCAATATCGGTTATTTCATTAGAGGAAAAGAGTTCTTCAAAAAGCTTCCTCATGCTTTGTTTGTCCGTAGTACGAGCAAAAATATCTATCAATTCTTGAAGATTTTCATCCATAAAAAAGGCCTCCACTTATATTATAACAAAGGTGCAATAAGTTTAGAAACTTGTCCTGTTAGTTTCATAAGCCAAGAACGCTCTCTTATTGAAGAAAGCGAAACTTCTTCACATAGTTCAAAGGTCTTAAGGAAATCGGTCTTAACGGAAGAGACCATGCTACCACCATAAAACACGGAGCCGCTTTCAAAGTGCAAGAAGAATGACCTGAAGTCCATGTTGGTGGTGCCAACTATTGCAAGTTGGTCGTCGCTTACAAACATCTTGGAGTGGATGAAGCCAGGAAAATACTCAAAAATACGGACTCCGTTTGAAAGTAGTTGGGCGTAATTTGCTTTTGTCAGGGCATTGACAATTTTCTTGTCTGGAATGGCTGGGGTGATGATGCACACGTCTACTCCGCATTGAGCTGCAAGTATTAAGGCATTAATCATTGCACTGTCTAGAATTAGATATGGAGTACTAATCCAAACATATTTTTTTGCTGTATTGAGCACATGAATATAAGCGTTTTCTGCAACGTTAAAGTCATCAAGGGGACTGTCTCCAAAACTTTGGATAATACCATCATTTTGCTTTTTTTCGGTTGGGTAATACATGGAGAAATCTTCAATGAAATACTTTTTGGGTGCAGCAAACAGCCAAAGTTGCAAGAACATGAAGGTGTAGCTCCAAACTCCACTTCCTCTTAGAATGAATGCATTATCTTTCCAGTGTCCAAACCTAATCTTTTTATTTATGTACTCATCTGCAATGTTTATGCCTCCGCTGATTGCAGTGTTACCATCAATAATGCAAACTTTTCTATGGTCTCTATAATTTAATCTTGGGTTCAATCGTGGCCTGACAGGGTTAAATGCTACTGCTTTTATGCCATATTCACGCAATTGACGGTAGTATTTGTATGGAAGTGTTCCAATACTTCCCATGTCATCATACATAAGTCTTACATCAAGACCTTGTGAGACTTTTTCTTTAAGAATTTCTAAAACGCTATCCCAAAATTCGCCTTTTTCGTAAATAAAATACTCAAGAAAAATGAATTTTTGGGCTTTTTTGAGCTCTTTTAGCATAATGTCATAGCAGTAGTCTCCAAGAGCATAGTATGACACTTCTGTTGAAAAATATGGAACACTGCCAGTTAATCTTGTCAAATAATGCTGAAGCCTAATATCCTCAGGAGATACACCTTCCATTTTTGGACTTTCCTCTGGAGGCTCCGATTTTGGAGCATCCGTTGGAACAAGACTAAACTCGCCAATAGTGTGTTCACGCATAAGCTCTTGGTAGTTTTTAATCCTTCTTGTTTCCCATTTGCCTTTCTTTTTGTTTCCAAAAATAAGATACATAAAGCAACCAAAAATAGGAAAAACAGAGATTAGAAGAATCCAAGAAAGTTTATACTCTGGAGCATCATTTCTAGTAAAAATGGCAAAAGAAACTACAAGACCCAATATAAAGTTAAAAAGGGATAGTCCAAAGGAACTTTCTGCATACCTTAAAGTTACAAAAATAGTAATGACTTGTATTAAGAAAAAGAGGATGGTCCATGCTAATCTACTTGTAATAAATTTTAATAGTTTACGCATCTTATTTGTTACATCTTATTCGTCTTTATCTTCTTCATCATCCTCATTAAGGTCTGTATTAGGCTCACGGTCGTCATCTGTTACATCTGTATTGAGATCTGTATCAGACAAATCATCATCTTCTTCCCAATCCTCATCTGAGAGCTCTTGTAGGTCATCTTCATCTGTATTCAAGTCAGCCAAATCATCTTCTGTGATATCTGTATTGGGCTCGCGGTCATCATCTTCTTCAAGGCAAATCTTTTCTGCTTCTTCCTTTTCATCATCTTTTTCAACAGATTGCACTTTATCCTCACAATGTTCTAGATTTACAGCCTCATCTGCAAGTTCAAAGCCGGGAAACGGTCTCCCCAAGGCAACAGCAGCTACATTGGCTTCCATAGCAGCAGCAAAAGATGTGCTTGTGTCTTCATTTTCAAGTCCTTCTAGAAGTCTTTCAGCATATTCTTTAGAAATTGTACAAGTATTTGTAAAGCGTTTGGAAAGAGACCATCCAACTCTATCAATGGCCTCAGAGAGCTTCTTCTGGTGAATTTTTACCTGTGCACCATGAATATAGGCCTCCGGAAACTTTGCATTGCGCTCATCAATAAGTTCATCATAAACCTCAGAAGCCTTATTCCAGTCCCCTGTAAGAATGTAATAAAGACCTCTATTATCCAAAAGACCGTTTGATTCACCACCCATTTTTCTAGACTCAGTAATGAGTTTTTTTGCTTCTTTTAAATCGCCTTTTTCAAGAAGATAAGTCTCAAGATTAATTTGAAGATTGCCATCCACATATCCGCTTCCTCTAAGATCTTGAAGCATATCAATTGCTTTGTTCAACTGCCCTTTTTTCCAATAACCCATTGATAGAGCAATGATTGCCTGTCCACGCCAGTGTGCATCCTTACAATTTGGAATGAAATTCTCAAGAGTTGTAACACCATAGTCAACATCATCTTGTTGAATAAAAGCAGTTGAAATAAGAACTGTTCTTTCTTCATCAACATGAGCAGCTAAAGCTTTTTTCATCATTTTCCAAACTTCAGGATTATTTTCCTTCTTAAGTTTTACAGCTGCTTTGTAAAAAATAATGTAGCCACGTCTGATAAAAAGAAAAATACAAACTAAAAGAACAGAAATAATAGCTTTAAAATACCAAGCAATAGGTAAAAGCCAAGCACATCCAATAAGTAAGAAGAAAAGAAGAGCAATTAAAGCACCCTTATTTAACTTAGTCTTTGTTACATTTGGCATAATTTTGACCTCCTATTACACCAGAACTTTGCATGTTTTGCGAATCTTGCAAGCTTTGCAAATCTTGTAAGTTTTGCGAACTCTCTGCTAGCGAAAACTCGCAACCACAGTACTTTTGTCTATACAAGCGAAGCATGTTGGACATTT
>CAVEGR010000079.1:0-54319 GCA_963615565.1 Phocaeicola massiliensis
GAACCATACTATTGAAGCTTGTTCCAGAAAGCCATTTTTTACGAATAGTTATTGCTTGCAAATATGCTCTTATCACATCTTCAGAGGAAATATCACTTTCTTGATGCTCTAACATTTTGCTATAAAGCCTAGCAATGTTATAATACAAAAAACCTCCCCACACGTTTAAACCCAAATCTACTTTGTCTAAATACTCGTTTACAATCTTTTCATAGCATTCTTTTGTAGCAAGCAACTTATCAAAAGAAGGAGAATAAGAATATAAGTGCATCATTGTAAGGCCAATATAATCGTAATACAGAACTTCCAGTAAAGGATTTACTTTCTCACCTTTTGGTGGTGGATTTAGTTTTAAATTAACAAGTAATTCTTCATAAGTGCTTTGGGTTGGCTTGCAAGAATCAACCATCTTTTGTTTTATGTAAGAAATTACAACACTTAATGTATTTTTCCCAAAATCTAATAATTTACAATTTCCATAATATTGCCTGTCTTTTTCTTTATAATCACCTAAAATCTTTTCAATTTTTGTGTACCAATTAGAAACAGCATCTTGTTTACCAAAAATGGGCAAGAATGCCACTCGTTCAGCTATATACATTAGGCGTTCATCAAAGTAATTAAGACTTTTACATTCATCTAACCACACATCAAGCAAATTTTGTAAGTATTCCTTATTGTTGCCAGTATGATTTTTATCATACAGATAGAACAATTTTCCATAATTAACAAAATAAGTTTCACGTCTAAGTAAATTGTCATATTGAGAAAACTCTTCATTTTCATCTTTACTTGTACGGCTCAACTGCAGAATCTTCTTTATAACATCATTAAATACTTGTGTTTGGGTTTGATTGTTAAAAAATCTAATATCAAGTCCATTCATGTCAGATGGAAGTTCAACACAATCAGCTTTATCTTCAAAATCTCCTAGCAGAATGCAGTGTTCTCTTCCAAGCTTATATAGAGCCATCCCTAACTCAAACACAACGTTTTGGCGCAAGCGTAAAACATTTTTATTGTTTTTAATACAACAGTCGTCAGCAGTCAAAATTGCAATGCAAATTTCCGTTTCGCTGAATAATTGAGTGACTTTTTCCAGGATATCACCTGTTAGTATGGATTCCATTACTATTCGAGAAGATAAAGGATATCTATTCTCCTTTTCATATTCATTTATAGATTCGTTTAGACTCTTTGCATATATACCACCTGAACCTCCATAAATAATAGAAATGGTTTTATATCTTGAAATCATTCTTCCCTTCCTATGAGGCTTTTACAACATTTTGCAAGAACCTCCTATATTTCTTTAAAACGTCTGTCTATACAGTATAATTGCTAGCTTTAAAAAAAACAAACAGATTCTTTTCAAGTTTTCAAAGCCGCAATAGACTCCATGAGAGTCTTAGATATAAGACTCCTGGAGAAGTCTACAAAAAAGGGAGTTTCCCTGAAATAAAAACTGGGGCTGTTACAAGTCAACGAATTGCAACAGCCCCCGGAAAAGAAAAAAAGGTTTTATTGGAGTTTTATACTCTTCTCAAATAATTGAGCTTTGAGTATTCATAAGATTGACGAATCCAGCTCTTTAATTCTGAATCAATATCAGTACAAGACTGGATTGGAACGTGATAGACGTAAGAACCATTTGGAAGAGGTTGAAGAGTTTTCTCAATCCTCTCATTTGAAATTCTCTTTTTATTTGTAAAACTCAACGTAAAGAGAGAAGGCTTTGTACTTTCAGAAGGAAGAGCAACATAAGCAAAACCAACTGAAGTCCTGAAAGCTATAATAGAATCTTGTACAGCAATTCTTGCCTCTGGACAAAACTCTCCTATATATGTCTTCAGGTTTTCAAATGCTTCTAAAGACACTGGATTGTTATCAAAAAAAGCCTGTGCTTTATCCTCGCCTGACATTCCTTTTTGCCTCCTAAAAAAGGTTCTTCCGCAGTCTTCTTTTAGACTTTGTAATTGGATTATAAATGGCGTATTCAGATTTGTCAATTCCTTATATTACAAAAAGTTATGAGTTTTTTGTGTCATATATTTCTTATATAACTATGCTAGTAAAACCAAATAAAAACACTCTTAAAACTGTTTTGCTTTTTATAAATTTCACTGAGATTTAATACTTGTGTTTTTGAGGCTTTTACTTAGCCACAAAAAAAGTTCACTTTTCTTTTTCAAACATCGTATGTATTATTTACATGTGAACAAACCTTGTTCACCACGGAGGAAACTATGAATGAAGTAATTCTCAACGCAAGTAATTTTGAAAACGAAGTACTAAATTGCGATAAACCAGTCCTAGTAGATTTTTGGGCAACATGGTGTGGCCCCTGCAAAATGATTGCGCCACTGATTTCCCAACTTGCAGAGAAATATGGTGACAAAATCAAAATTTGTAAGGCTAATGTTGATGAGAATGCAGAACTTGCCACCTCATATGGAGTAAGCAGCATTCCAACACTTCTTATCTTCAAAAACGGCGAAGTTGTAGCTCAAAGAATTGGAGCTGCCAGCATGCCAGTTCTAGAAGCCTTCATTAACGATAATCTATAGAGGTTTTTGATAAACTCTATAAAAAAAAGACCATTGCATTGAGTTTACTCTCGTTTGCAATGGCCTTTTTTATTTAATAGTGCTCAATCAAGCACTTAATGGTGCAAACACCTTGCAGTTACTTTGCAGCCTTGAGGTTTGCCTCAAGAGTATTAAGCATATCTGCAAGCTCCTTAGGAAGCTTATCACCAAACTGTGGATAGTAATTGTTGCGAATGTCATCAACTTCCTTGAGCCAGCCATCAACATCAACAGCAAGAAGCTGTTTCATATCTTCTTCTGTTACGCCCTCAGGTCTGTCAATTGCATCAACAGTTGGCATGATACCAATTGGAGTATCAACTGTTTTTGCAGTACCATCACAGCACTCAAAAATCCACTTGAGAACACGGCTGTTGTCGCCGTAGCCTGGCCAGAGCCACTTGCCCTCTGGAGTCTTGCGGAACCAGTTAACATAGAAAATCTTTGGAAGAAGGCTCTGATCCTTTGCAGCCTTACCAACATCAAGCCAATGCTTGAAGTAGTCGCCAGCATTGTAGCCAATGAAAGGCTTCATAGCCATTGGGTCACGTCTTATGCCACTTGCAACGTCAAGAGTAGCTGCTGTGACTTCTGAGCCAACAATTGATCCAAGGAATGTTCCGTGTGTCCAGTTTCTAGCCATATGAACCAATGGAATTGTGCTTGGACGTCTGCCACCAAAGAGGATAGCTGATACTGGTACTCCATGAGGATCGTCCCATTCTTTTGCAAGAGTTGGGCACTGATTTGCAGGAGCTGTGAATCTTGAATTTGGATGAGCAGCTGGTTTCTGTTCCTTGTCTGCTTTGTTCTGAATCCACTCATTTCCGTGCCAATCAATGAGCTTACCTGGAGCATCATATCCAATGCCTTCCCACCATACGTCTCCGTCTTCAGTAAGTGCAACGTTTGTGAAAATTGTATTCTTGGAAGCTGCTGCAAGAGCATTGTAGTTGCTCTTTGCTGATGTGCCTGGTGCAACACCAAAGAAGCCTGTCTCAACTGCCATAGCATAAAGTCTACCGTCTTTGCCGTAGCGAAGCCATGCAATATCGTCAGAAAGGGTTTCAACCTTCCAACCTGGAATTGTAGGAATAAGCATAGCCAAGTTTGTCTTTCCACAAGCACTTGGGAATGCTGCTGTTATATAACGAACTTTGCCTTCTGGGTTTGTGAGCTTAAGAATAAGCATATGCTCTGCAAGCCAGCCTTCGTCTCTAGCAAGAACTGTTGCAATTCTAAGAGCAAGACACTTCTTTCCAAGAAGAGCATTTCCACCGTAACCTGAACCATATGACCAAATTTCTCTTGTCTCTGGGAAGTGTGCAATGTACTTATGATCCATATCAGCACATGGCCAAATGCCATGATCGGACTCGCCATCTGCAAGAGGCTTACCAACAGAGTGGTAGCATGGAACGTACTCGCCATCCGTGCCAAGCTGTTCAAGAACGTTGTAACCAACACGAGTCATGATGATCATGTTACAAACAACATATTCGCTATCTGTAAGCTCAATACCAATCTTTGCAAACTCTGAACCAACTGGGCCCATTGAGAATGGAATTACATAGAGGGTACGACCCTTCATGCAACCCTTGTAAAGAGCTGTCATTGTCTTCTTTAATTCATGTGGTTCAATCCAGTTATTGGTTGGACCTGCATCCTCTTCCTTTAAGCTAGAGATATAAGTTCTCTTTTCAACACGAGCAACATCAGAAGGATCTGAACGGAAAAGAACGCTGTGAGGCTTTTTCTCTTCATTCAAACGTGTTGCAAGACCACTTTCCACCATCTGGTTAATCAAGGAATCGTATTCTTCCTTTGACCCACTACAGACATGGATCTTCTCAGGAGTGGTAAGAGCAGCAAAGTCTTCTATCCACTTTCTAAGACCGGCATGTTTAATTTCGTTGACTGTCATTAAAATATTCTCCTTATAGGCTTACGAGCAAAGCCCAAAACACCTGTGCTTAAAATGTACCGAATTTTTACCCCATATTCAAGCAAGAAACACAATTGGAAATAATTCGGTTAAGAACTTACGCATCAAATGGGAATTTTAATGACTAGTTTTGTTGATATGAGTATTCATTTGCTGTTGGAAGTTGGAGCTGTAGAGCCAGACAAAGGTGTTGTAAAATCAATTTTGATTCTATTTGAAGTAAAGCTGTTTTTTAGAATCAATTTTTGGATTTGCAGAACTCTAGAACTTTGTAGTGGGCTAACTTGGCAAGCCTTTCTCCTATTTCAGATACATGCCAACCTCTATTTACATAAACAGGATAAACATTAGAGGAACTAGCTCTTGTCTCCGTTTACACCATAACCGGGAATTGTAAAAACACGTGCAAGTTGATACAGCAACATTGTCACTTCACAGAAAGTTTCGTCATAATTATCCCATGTACTACCATAAACAAGAACTTGCTTCAAAGAAAATGACTTTGTTGAAAATTTATAGTAATAGTCAAACATACCAACAACTCGAGAGTTTGATTCTGCATGATAAAGACAATAAACCCCATCCCTATTAACTGTTACATTTTTCAGAATAAGATCAAATCCGCCAACACTGATTGAATTACGGCCTGAAACAAAAGACAACAAAATGAGCAAGAACAGTTTCTTCATTAAGACCTTCAATCATGATGTGAAACACTTTCATTTTGAACTACATATTTGCATTTGAAAAGACCCCACCTTTTGTTTTATAAGAAAATACTGCAAAATACTGCAAAATACTGCAAAGACGAGAACAACAAGACCGCTATATGGTATAGTGAAGAACACAAACAAAAGGAGAGTGCATATGCAAGGAGAAACAAATCTGCCAATATTGAAAAACAGGCCGGAGTTGGCTCTTCCTGCAGGGTCTCTGCAATGTGCCCTCTATGCCTTTAAAGGCGGAGCAGATGCAGTGTATCTTGGCCTGAAAGATTTTTCAGCCAGAAAAGGAGCTGTAAATTTCACTTTTGATGATGTCAGAAAACTTAAAGAAATCTGCACAACACAAGACAAAAAATTTTATGTGACCCTGAACACATTATTATACGACAATGAACTTCCCCAAGCATATGCAATGCTCAAACAGCTCAATTATTTACAGCCAGATGGTATTATTGTTCAAGATCTTGGAATTGCCAAAATAGTAAGAGATAAGTTTCCCAATCTTCCACTTCATGGCTCAACGCAACTTGCAGTTCACACAACACAAGGAGTTAAAGAGCTTCAAAATTTAGGCTTTACTAGAGTAGTTCTTTCAAGAGAATTGTCCTTTGAAGAGATACAAAAGATACGCCAAGAATGTCCTGATATTGAACTAAAGGTTTTTATTCATGGTGCACTTTGCTATGGCTTTTCTGGTCTATGTATGGCAAGTGAGACCATTACAGGAAGAAGTGCAAACAGAGGAGCTTGTGCTCAAATATGTAGAACCTGGTTCAACAACCCAAAAGAATGTTCTTTAAATTGTAATTCTAGTTGGCTCTTTAGCATGAAAGACCTCTGTACTGGAGAACTTGTTCAAAAATACAAAGAAATTGGCATTGATTCTCTAAAAGTAGAAGGCAGAATGAAGGGTCCGGAATATGTTTATTGGTGTGCAAAATATTACAGCATGATTCTTGATGGTTTAGATGAATCCAACAAAGAAGTTCAATGGGCTAAAGAATGCATGCAAACTTCTTTCTCTCGTGAAACTACAACTGGATTTTTTAACACTAAAGCAAATGGAAGTTACAATGCAGAAAACATGGTTTGCTCTTCCTATCCATCTCACAAAGGCATACAAGTAGGAACCATTGAGAAGGTGCTAAACTCTAAAGCTGTTATTAAATTTTCAAAACCAGTTGCCCTGCGTGATGGCCTGTTGGTGGTATCACAAGGTGAAAAATCAATGGAAAGTAGCGGTTTTGGGGTATCGTTTATAGACGGAGGCCGTTCCTTTATTAGTAAAGGAGAAACGGCAACAATCAATTTCCCAACTTCAGACTTTACTAAAAAACCTAGTTTTGGAACACCTGTTTATTGCACATCTAGACACAATCAAAACCTTCCACTTCTCTCTGAGAATATAAGTGCATATAAAAAGCCAATAGATTTAAACATTCTGCTTACACCAGATTCAATTTCCATTAATGGCAAAAGTTTTGACTGTCCAATGCAGCAGGCTAACAATCCAATAGACCTTAAAGATAATTTTAAGAAGGTCTTTCAAGCATCGGACAAAAGTTTATTTACATCAAGCAATATTTATATTGATAACCAAAGTGGTTTTGAAAACCCATTTATTCCACTTTCCGTTTTAAAGCGCATTAGGCGTGAATTTTATGCAATCCAAGACAAGGAATTTGAAGCGTCTTTGCTTGAAACTCCAAGTTTCCCACCTTTCACAGATAACTTTTCTCTCCCTAAAAGATCTTTGCTGAGACTTTGGGATGATATAATCTATATCAATAATGTTGCTTACCTTCCTTTAAGTCCAATAATGTTCAATGAAAAAGAATATTATTCAAAACTGGATAATATAATTAAGGAAAAGACAGATATTATTATCGGGATAAATAATATTGCACAAGTAAGATGGGCAAAGCAGCATCCAGATCTCAAAGTCTTTGCCGATATCTTCCTTTACACTGCCAATGGTGTGGCGTATGAAGCTTTGAAGGAAGAATTGCCAAATTTGGTAGGCTCGTATGAGAAGCATTTGGGAAACTGGGATGAAGATTTCAAGGTGCCGTTGTTTATAAGTAGAGTGTGCATGCGCCACCATGGAATGGGGCTTTCATGTAAAGGTTGCACCAAAAACAATGTCTACAAAATTTCGCAAAATGGAAAGAATTATAATGTTATTTGCAAAGATTGCATTACAATAGTGACTGAGGCCATTTCAGAGACCTCAGAAAAATAGGAGATTTACATGGAAAAAGAGAAACAGGTGAAGAAAAATCTATTATTGTTCCCAATTGGTACCATTGGAAGAGACATGGTGTACCAGTTGTTCACAAACTTTATTCTTACCTTCATTCTTTTCACAAGACAGCTTACAGCAGCCCAGTTGACCGCTATCACAGCAATTATGGTTGGGGCACGAGTATTTGACGCCCTCAATGACCCAATTATGGGAAATATCATTGAAAGAACTAGAACAAAATGGGGCAAATTTAAACCTTGGCTTCTTGCTGGCTCTGTTAGCACAATGGCAGTTGTTATTACAGCTTTTAACACCAAGCTCCAAGGGTGGAAATTTGTTTGGCTGTTTGGCTTTCTTTATTTTACCTACAGTATTACCTACACTATGAACGATATTTCTTACTGGGGCATGATTCCAGCTTTGTCATCTGATGGACATACGAGGGACCAATTCACATCTAGAGCCACACTTTTTGCAGGAATTGGCGGAACTGGGGCATCAATTTTGATTCCAATGCTCACAACAGGAGCTATGACAATTGGTGGAAGTACGGCTACTGCCTATGGTATTATCTCCATTGTTATTAGCGTTCTTTCCCCTCTTTTCCTCTGTTTTATTTTCTTTGGTGTTAAAGAAAATAGAGATGACCAGTCTAAGCCAGCCCCTAAAATTAGCATCAAAATGATTATTAATACCATTGCAAAGAATGACCAACTTTTGTGGATTTCCTTAATTTTCTTGCTTCAGCAGATTGGAAGTGGTCTTGTTCTTGGTGGAATTGGTTCAACCTATATTTACTTAGAATTTGGATACAACGGTGGTCTTTATTCATTGTTTACAACAATAGGAATGTCAGCAACCGCTATTTTGATGGTATTCTACCCAACAATCTCTAAGCGAATTCACCGCAAAAAACTCATGGGTATTATGCAAGTCATTTCAATTGTTGGTTATGCAATTATGCTTATCGCAGGCCTTGCACTTCCAGCTGTCATGCTTAAATTCTACCTCATCACAATAGGTTACATGCTCTCAAACTTTGGTATGTACTGCTTCTACTTAATTATGATGATTTCTATCATTAACACAGTTGAGTATAACGAATATAAATATGGAGCAAGAAACGAGGCTATCATTTCTTCCCTGCGTCCATTCTTCACAAAAATGGGCAGTGCATTAGTAGTTGTCATCACAACTGCAACATATCTAATTTTTGGCGTAACAAAATATACCAATCAGATATCGGAACTAGAGAATCAAGCCGCACGTAATCTCATTTCTGACACAGACAAGCTTTCTGCAATTGAGAACATCTTGACAGGAATTAGCTCTAGCCAGACAAATGGACTTCTTCTTGGTATCACAATTGTACCTCTAGTCTTCATGCTCGCTTCATATTTCCTCTACAAGAAGCACTATAAACTAGATGAACCAGAGTACGATAGAATTTGCAAGGAGCTTGAAGCTCGCAGAGCAAATTCTTTGGACTAAACTTGGACTAAACTTGGACTAACATTGTGAAAAGTCTACTTAAAACGTCAAAAAAGGGCTAAAAAGTAGCTTTGTCTACTTAGATGGCCTAAAAATAGGGTTTTAAGTAGACTTTTTTATTTCAATGACCTTCAGGCAATAAAAAACCACCTCAGCGAGGTGGTTTTTCATATACCAATTGACGTAAAATCTTAGCTATTTTTTGCCTCATAGTCCTTAAGGAAGTCTACAAGAGCAACAACACCTTCTTTTGGCATTGCATTGTAGATAGAAGCTCTCAAGCCACCAACAGACTTGTGTCCCTTGAGGTTGTCATAACCAGCTGCTTTTGTTGCTGCAACAACCTGAGCATCAAGTTCAGCGCTATCTGTAACAAACGGAATATTCATCAAAGAACGGTCCTTCTTCTCAACTGTTCCCTTGAACATCTTTGATGAATCCAAGAAGTCATAGAACACTTTTGCCTTGTCTTCATTAATCTTGTTCATTTCTTCAAGACCACCAAGACTCTTTAGATACTTGAAGACCTTACCGCAACAATAAATTGCCCAGCAGTTTGGTGTGTTATACATGCTTCCGTTGTCAGCATGTGTCTTGTATTGGAGATAAATTGGAAGGTTGGTCAGATCATCTCTGATAAGATCTTCACGAATAATTACAACAACCATTCCAGCAGGTCCAACGTTCTTCTGAACACCAGCATAAATCAAACCATAGTCAGATACATTGCATGGCTTTGAAAGGAACATTGATGACTGGTCAGAAACAAGTACGTGTCCTTTTGTATTTGGAAGATTATGCCATGTTACACCATGAATTGTCTCGTTCTCACAAATGTAAACATAGTCTGTATCCTCTGGGATGTCCAAATCTGAGCAATCTGGAATATAAGTATAATTCTTGTCCTTAGAAGAAGCTGCAACAATAACTTCGCCAACTTTCTTAGCTTCAGCAATAGCTTTCTTGGACCATGCACCAGTTTCAATATAAACAGCCTTTCCGTTCTTCATAAGGTTCATAGGAATCATTGAAAACTGAAGTGTTGCACCACCTTGAATAAAGAGAACTTTGTAGTTATCTGGAATTCCCATAAGATCTCTGAGATCTTTTTCAGCATCATCAATAATTTGCTGATAAACCTTTGAGCGGTGGCTCATTTCCATAACACACATACCACTTCCGCGGTAGTTCATCATCTCGTCACGTATCTCTTCCAAAACAGGCTCTGGCATCATTGCAGGACCAGCAGAAAAATTGAAAGTACGTCCATATTTCATAAAACAATCCTCCATTGTTACTTTTTCTGGTACTTTATTTTAGCCTACTACACTCTGCAACAAAATGCAACAAATTTTTAGAGTCCAGAAAGGGTGCAAAAAGGAACTAAAAAGGGCAACAACAAATTCCAACCTACTTGCTTAAATGTTTAAAATGTAAAGAATCAGAAGTATGAGTAATATCCTTTCACAAAGAAAAAGACTTCACGTAAGTAAAACAGAAGTAGATATGTCACAAGGGGAAATCATAAGCCTCCTTGTCAACTTTGCAGCCCCTCTTTTGCTTGGCAACATCTTCCAACAACTTTACAACACTGTAGATACATGGGTAGTTGGAAACTACGTAGGAAAGAATGCTTTTTCTGCTGTTGGAACGTTAAACCCAATTATCAATACTTTAATTGGTTTTTTTATGGGTTTTTCTAATGGTGCTTGCGTCATTATAGCCAGATACTTTGGAGCTGGAGATAAAGAGAAAGTTTCCAAGTCAGTTCACACCTTTGTTGCAGTTACTCTTATTCTTTGTGTAGTTTTCACTGTGTTAGGCTTATTGCTCACTCCATACCTACTAGACATGATTCAGTCTCCAGTTGAAGTCAGAAACGAGCAATACACATACCTTTCCATTTACTTTGCTGGAGTGTCTGGTCTGTTGATATACAACATGGGCTCAGCCATACTAAGAGCGGTAGGAAACTCACTCATCCCCTTCATTTTTTTAGTGATATCGGCATTACTGAACATTGTTTTGGATTTGGTGTTCGTTATCAATTTCAATTTAGGTACAGCTGGCGTGGCCTATGCAACCATCTTGTCGCAGATGATATCGGCAATTTTGGTTCTTGTTTTGCTCGTTAAAACAGACTCAAGTGTAAGGCTCAAACTGCGCAAAATCTCCATTGATTTTCAAATACTCAAGAACATTATCATTGTTGGATTGCCGTCTGCAATTCAAATGTCGGTTACCGCGTTTTCCAATATTTTCGTGCAATCATACATCAACTATTTTGGTGCAGACTGCATGGGAGGATGGACAGCCTATTCCAAGCTTGACCAACTCCTGTTCTTGCCTATGCAATCTCTAGCCATGGCAACTCAGACGTTTGTAAGTCAGAATTTAGGAAGGCATTTTACGGATAGAGCAAAAAAAGGCGTTATAACAGCCCTTCTTTCTTCTATTGTCTGCACCATTGTTTTAATTGTACCAGTTATGGTTGCAGCTCCAATGTTGGTCAAATTCTTCATTGATGACAACGAAACTGAGGTTATTCGTTATGGAACTATGTTCTTGAGAATGATTTCACCTTTCTACGTTGCTTGCTGTTTCAACCAAATTTTTGGAGGAGCCCTCAGAGGTGCAGGAAAATCTACAAGCTCAATGATTATTATGCTTGGCTCATTTGTTCTTGCAAGACAAATTTATCTTTATATAGTTTCCAATTTCATTAGTAATACTATTATTCCAATTGCAATGGGATATCCGTTTGGATGGATTTTATGTAGCATTCTAATGTTAATCTGTTATAAGATTTCTTTTACTGAAAAAAACTTATACAAGACTAACCTGTAAGAATCTAAGAAACTGTACCAAAAGCTTCTCAACCCTGTTTCTTTTGCAAAGCTCCAATAAAGTCCTTATAAATGCCTGGAGTAGAATTTGGAATTTCTATAGCTCCAACACATTTAGTATAAAACTCTTTTGGACCTACGCCTCCAATAATTGCATAAGCATAGCCAATGTTTCTCATATCCAAAAGAGTATTTATAAGAAGAGCTTTTCCAATACCCATACCTTGATACTCTTCCAAGACTTTTGTAGGACCAAAGAAATTACGGCAGGTGGCATCATAACAAGCATATCCAATTATGGAAGCCCCTTTAGTTGCAATAAATAAAGAGACAGGTTGACGTGAAAAACAAGTACAAGCTTCGCCCTTAGCACTTAAAGAACTATGTTGCTCAATCCAAGGAAGAATCCTAAACATGTCAGGGGTCATTGCACGTCTAATTACAATGTCTTGGCTAGCAAGTTTCTTTGTAAGTTCTACACAAGGTTCAAGAGGTAAAAGAGAAACTAACATATCACTCATAAAGGACTCCTATATAGTTACTTTGAGGGTTTTGCAAAAAAATTCCTTTATATCTTTATAGCTCAACTGGTTATAGTTCAACTGGCAACACACCATATGCCTTTGCCTTTCCAGAAAGCACATCTGCAATAGGCTTCATTATCATAGGAGTATATTCATAAGCTGCAAGAGCTCCTGTTGATAATTGAACGGAAGATAAATCAAATGGATTTCTAAGAGCAACAACATTCACTGCATTATGCACTTTTTCCAGCTCTTTAACTAACGCAATCTGACCCGGTTTAGAATGACCATTGTAAGTACCAACCGTAACAGAAGAAAAACCCTTACAGTTAGAACATACAGATTTAATTTCTTCTTCAGTAGGATCTGTTGAAGTTATGATAGATTCACCACCAAGAAGACTCTTCATCTCTGTTGCAAAACAGAAAGATTTGTTTTCTGGATTGGAAACCATTGTAACAACAAACGGATAGCATCCTATAAACAAAGGCTTAGGCCCTAAAGATTTTAGAGGATGAACTAACGTAAGAGATTTAGAACGTATATCATTTACAAAAGTTTCATCATTTAAGCGCTCCTCAGAATCATATTTATAGAAACTATCATCTTGAGCATTATCAGATAGAAAACGCTTTTTTAAAGCCATTATTCTATTGAATGAAGCATCAAGAATTTCGTCATCTAGCAGCTCAAAAGCACAATCGCTAACTTGAGCAGCAAGAGACGGAGTATGGGAGATACCAGCAATATCGGCACTAGCCTCAAAAGCCTTCAAAGCACCTTGAACAGTGCCCCATTTTCCTTGAATAGCCCCCATTTCCAAGCAATCTGTGAAAATTACGCCATCAAATCCAATTTTCTCCCTTAATATTCCAGAAAGAATTTTCTTGTTCATAGTAGCTGGTAGACCACTATCATCAAGTTTTGGAAAAACAATATGTGAAGTCATTATAGAAGGCACTCCTGCTTTAACAGCAGCTCTAAAAGGAACAAGCTCCACTTTCTCCAACTCTTCCAAATCTTTATCAATAACAGGAAGTCCAACGTGAGAGTCTACACTAGTATCACCGTGTCCTGGAAAGTGTTTTGCACAGCAAACAAGATTATGCTTTAAATACCCTGCAATAGCTTTTGTACTATTTTGAGCAACTATAGTAGGATCATTTGAATAGCTTCTTACTCCAATGACTCTGTTCTGAGGATTGTTAATTACATCGCAATCTGGTGCAAAATTTAAATTACAACCACAACTTAACATTTCTTTTGCTGTAATCTCTGAGCATCTAAATATTGCATCCTCTTGACCTTGTACTGCAGTTAAAGCCATAGCTCCCGGCACGTTTATTGCTTCTAGTGGTAGCCTTGTAACTACACCACCTTCTTGGTCTATAGCAATCAAAGGTTGTATCCCAGTCTCCTCAACAATTAATTTTCTTAAATCTGAAGTAAGTTTTTTAAGTTGGGATGTGGACTCTATATTGCTTTGAAAAAGAATCACATTTCCAATTTTCTTTTCTTTAATAAGAGCTTTAAACTCATCTGTTAAATAACTTTGTCCAAATCCTGCAATTATTTTCTGTCCAATTTTTATTCTTCTTTCTTTTTTTTCTTGTTCTGTCATTTTATAAACCCCTTTTCTTGAAAAATCTAATACATCAAACAATTCATAACTCTTTTTGCAAAAGCAATGTTCTGGATTCTGCTTTCTTCTATAAGAGCCAAGAAATCCATATCTTTGCAAGCTTCTGAACCAAGAAGTCTAGACAATTTCTTTCCCTCTTCAAGCAGTTCAAAATCATTTGGATACACATTCTTTAAAACATCTAGAATTTTCATAATTGTTTCAAACGATTTAAATTTTCTTCTGTCAGTAAAAATTATCCTACAGCCCTGGCATTGCACCCCACTATGCTTACTAAAAGATGGCGTAAATGCAACAGGAGTAAATACAACCCCCTCCAGCTGTAGAGCATTCATCCTTTCAACAAGATCTTTTGCAACAATAAACGGTGCCCCAAAAACCTGAAAAGGCGTACTGGTTCCTCGTCCCTCAGAGATATTTGTACCCTCCAACAAAGCCATTGCCGAGTACGCAAGGGCACTATCCAACGTTGGAATAGAGACCGATGGTGGTACAAAAACATAATCAAAATTATCTAGATTTTCTTCAAGATTCACGTCTGGTTTTGCTTTTTCAAAGCAAACAATTTCAATTGGAAAATCATAATCGAATTCAGTATAAACCAGTTTAGCAAACTCTCCAGGAGTTAATCCGTACCTAAAAGGAATATTGTAAATACCAACAAAACTTTCAAAATTCTTCTTTGTCACAAGACCGTCAAAGCATCGTCCAAGCATTGGAGGTCTATCTAAAACCACTAAAGCGGTTTTAGTTCTTTGACATGTTTTCATAGCTTCAAAAAGAGTAGAAATATATGTGTAACATCTAACACCAACATCCTGGATGTCGTACACAACAGCATCCACATCTTCTAAAAGTGAATCTTCTATAGCTTGACTTTTACTACTGTAAAGGCTGAAAACAGGAAGTCCTGTAAATGAATCTGTGTAGTAAGAAACATCCTCTCCTGCACCACAATTACCAAAAAGTCCATGCTCAGGAGAAAAAAGTTTTACAAGATTATAAAATTCATAAAGTAGGCAATGTGACAATTTATAATGCACATCTAAACCCGTTTGATTTGTAATCATTGCAAGACGTTTTTCCTTGTACTTGTTTAAGTAGTATGGATTAGTTGTAAAGAAATCTATTCCACACCTTAGCTTGTTACAAACCTTGCTACTCATATTGAAACCTTTCCCATTGAAGTATAGTGCCTTGCACCAGTTACAGAAAGAACTTCATTTTTACTTTCATGTAAACGTTCATTGCCAAGAATGACAAAAGCAATGGCCTCTTTCATGTCAGAATCCTTACCAATAAGAACCTTTGTATTTGGAAGATGAAGTCTCAAATGATTAATCATAGCTTCGTTATGAGCCCCTCCTCCATTTACAAATAGTTCATCTAGAATGAAGTTTTCATTCTTAAGAGAAATCTCTATACAAGTAGAAGTAAAAGCTGTTGCTGTAGCAATAAGATCAGGCATAGAGACATTCAGTTCTACTGCTTTTCGCATAATCTTATCTACATACAATGGCCCATAAAGCTCTCTTCCTGTTGTTTTTGGGGCTTTTCTTGGAATATAGGCATCTGTTTCTATCATCCAAGACAAAAGTTCTTCATTGATTTTTGCCCCTAAAGCAATACGCCCACCATCATCATAGTTAAGCAATCCATTTGAATATTTCTTCACTAAAGCATCCACTACCATATTGCCAGGCCCTGTATCATAAGCAATAACTTCTTCGCAGGAACATCCCTTTTTCATTAAGCTTATATTGCCAATTCCACCAATATTTTGTAGAGCGATATTTTTCTCATTATTTGCATACAATATAAACTCTGTAAAAGGAACAAGTGGTGCCCCCTGGCCACCGGCAGCAACATCTCTAACTCTAAAATCACCAATAACAGGACATCCAAGACGCTCTGCTATACAAGAAACTTCTCCAAGTTGCAATGTAGATCTAACATTCCTTCCAAAGAATTCCACCCCGTGAGGTTCATGCCAAAAGGTATGCCCATGACTTGCAACAAAGTCAATCTTTGGACATGTTTTTATATTTTTCTTCCATAGAGACTCTGCTACGTCAGCAAACAGCTCTCCCAGATAAAAATTCAAAGAACAAATTTCACCTGTTGTAGTTGGAGCACCACCAGCTATTGAAATAAGCTTATCCCTAAAGTCCTGAGCATAACCCAAGAAAGCAGAATCCACCAAAGAAACTTTTGTATTGGAGCCATGACCCTCTATAGCAACAAGAGCAGCATCAATACCATCTGCACTTGTGCCACTCATAATTCCTATTGCATATTTTACTTTTTCTTCTGTTTTATTCATTTAAATTAGCCTTTAACAGAGCCAACAGTAAGACCTTTTACAAAATATTTTTGCAAGAAAGGATATAAAATAATAATTGGCAATGTTGATGTAATAATAACAGCACTCTTTATTGAGATTGAAAGACTTGCAGTGTCAGTTGAAGCGCTACTGCTATCTCCAAGAACCATTGTTCCGTTTACAATATTTCTTAGGAACAACATAACTGGATACTGTTTTGTGTTAAGGTATATAAGACCATTAAACCAATCGTTCCAGAAAAATACAGCATAATAAAGACCTACAGTAGCTATAGCCGCAGTAGAAAGAGGCAATATAATTCTAGGAAGAATTGAGAAATACCCAATACCATCAATGAGAGCAGCCTCTTCTATTTCCTGAGGTAATGCTTTAAAGAAATTAACCATGATAATGAGATTAAATTGGTTAATTGCAAACGGAATCAGCATTGCAAAACGTGTTCCAGTAAGGTGTAAGGCCGATATTAAAAGATAGTTTGGAATTAATCCTCCAGCAAAATACATGGAAAAAATGACCATCTTCATAAGAAATTTATGTCCTTTGAGATAGGACTTTGATAGTGGATAAGCAAATAAGATGGTCATGCAAAGAGCAATGAAAGTTCCTGTTATTGTGTAAAAAATAGTATTCCCATATGCTCTAAAGAAATTTGGATAAGTAAATATTTGCTTATATGCTTCAAAATTAATTCCTTTAGGAATAAGTTTAACCTGATTATTTATGATTGCTTTTGAAGATGAAAGAGAAAGCGCAACCATATATATAAACGGAATAATACAAATGAGCAGTGTAAAAATCATCACTATGTAGATGATTACGTTTAAAACTTTTGAGGAAGTAGATGTGTCTTTAACTTTTGCCATTTTCCATCTCCTCCATCAATACACTCCATCGCCTGTTAAAATCTTAGACAGACGATTTGAGCCAGAAACAAGAAGTAATCCTATAATTCCTGAGAAAAGACCAATTGCTGTTGCATACGAATAATTTTGGTTGGAAATACCTGTTCTGTATACAAGAGTATCTATTATATCACTAACAGAACTATTACTTGGCGTGTACATGAGAAGGACCTTCTCAAACCCAAGACTTAGAAGCCTTCCAACCTCAAGAATGAGCATTACCATTATTGTAGGCAAAATAGAAGGGATTGTTACATGAAAAACTTGTTTAAAACGGTTAGCTCCGTCAATTTCAGCTGCTTCATATAGGTCACTGTTTATACTTGTAATGGAAGCCAAATAAATAATTGCTGTCCATCCTGTAAATTGCCAAGCACCAGATGCTATATACAAGAACCTAAAATACTGTGGTTCATTCATGAAATAAATGGGCTGCAGATGTAGAACATTTGTTCTAAACTGATTCCAAAGCCCTGAAGAAGGAGAAAGTATTTCTGTCATCATTGCAATAACAACAACAGTAGAAATAAATCTAGGCATGTATGAAATTGTTTGAACTACTTTCTTAAATTTTTTTCTATTAACTTCATTAAGAAGTATTGCAAAAATTATAGGAAGAGGAAATGTAAAAATGATATTCAAAAGGCTTAAAACAAGAGTATTTCTAAAAGCCCTCCAGAAAGCCGGATCCTGTAAAAATCTCTTAAAGTATTCAAAGCCAACCCATTTTACACCAAAAATTCCCTTACCTGGACGATACTTTCTAAAAGCAAGTACATTTCCAAACATTGGTATGTACTTGAAAACAATGAAGTACATTACTGGAACAACCATCATTAGATACAACTGCCAATAACGCTTAAAGTGACGTTGTAAAGGAGTTTTTCCATTTATATCCCGTTTTTGCATATCAAAATTACCTAACAAAACATAAACTTAGGAGGGTTCTAGACGAACCCTCCTAGAAATTTGACTAATAAAACGTATTAGAAACGCATTAGTACATATTAAAGATTATCATTGTAGAGAGCGCAGTACTTGTCAATTCCAAGTTTCTTCATCTCTGCAACATAAGTGTCCCAATCTTTTTCAATGCTCTTCTTTCCAGAGATGAAAGCATCTGCCCAAACTTCAAATGCATCTGCAAGAGGAGTCATGAGAGTTGTTGCTTCTTCAGCTGCATCATCATCAAATTTAGGTGTAGGAGGAATTGACTGAATAACATCACCCATAGCTTCAACTGCTGCGTTGATTTCACTGTAGTTTTCGTCATACTTTGTCATCTCACGGCTATTGACCCAAATCTTCTGAGTTACGTCACTTCCGCAACCATACTTGAGCTGCATATACTTGTAAATGCCTTCAGCTGCATTCTTAATTTCGTCAACATACTCAACTTTGCCATCTACCATGTTGTATGTAACGCCTTCTTTTCCAATACACCAGAGAATTGCTGCTTCTTCTGAGAAGAACATCTTATCAACGGCACGAACAATTTGCTCAAAATCTTTTCTTTCTGCTGTCTTTGCTGGGAACATGATACCGCTACCTGTGCGGTCTTTCTGCTGGTGGTGTGCACCTGCAGGACCTGCAAGAGCTGGATACATCTGAAGCTTGAAGCCTTCAATTTCACTTGCTGCTTCAACGCCACCAATTTGGTCATAATATGCCCAAGTTGCCATAGAAGCACCTGTTGCAAGCTTTCTTGACCAAATTCCACCATCAATTGGTTCTGCCATTTCTGGGTCTAAGAGACCTTCTGCATAAAGTTTTGCAAAGAAAGTAACATATGCTTTAAATTCGTCGCTAATTGCACCTGTGAAGAACTGTTTCTTTTCATAGTCCCAAGAAAGAACTCTTGAACCACCAGCACTGTTTTTTCCAAGGGAAATTCCATATGCAGGCATGGTCATTCTATACAAAACTCTTGGTCCAACCAAAAGTGTAAGTGGATAAGAATCTGGATAGACTTCTTTGTATTTCTTTAGGATTTCATAAAGATCATCATATGTCTTTGGAGCATCAAAGCCATATGCTTCAAGGAAATCTTCTCTAAGAATAAGTCCGCCATCATAGAATGGAACATCTGTAAGAGATGGAAGATAATAAAGCTTTCCATCTTTGAGTTTAAGCTTGTCTATATCATCTTCCATTCCAAACTTCTCTACCATTGCATTCCAGTTTGGTGTCCATTCACTATAATCACTAATTGGAACAATTGCTCCATTCATTGCCAAAGATGCATTCTCTCCTGTTGTTGTCTGGTACAGAATTACATCTGGAGCATTAGTCTGCGTGTTAAGAGCAAGAGAAACTTTTGTGTTGTAATCAGCAATTGGAATAATTTCCCAATCAACATCAGCATTAGCAAGCTTCTCAGCCTCAATAACCGTAAGCCAATCTTCTTGGAACGGCAATGTTGCGTTATCAGAATAATATACGCTAAACTTTACTGGTCCATCATTTGATGTTTCCTTAGCTGCCTGAGCAAAAACAGAACAGCAAGCAACGAGAACTACTAAAGAGATAAGTAGAACCTTTTTCATTTTTTACCTTCCTTTTGTGTGTTGTTAGGGCAACTCCTCATTACCCTTGTAAAAACCATCATAAGGGGTGAACTACAATAAAGCAAGAAAAATCCTTCCATTGATCTGGATACACAAAGTAGTAACAAACCAGATATTAAAAAGGCTTCAGAGCAAAACATAAACTCTGAAGCCCTAATACTAAAAAGGTAAATTACGAGGGTTAAACCTCTAAAAAAAACTCTTACATCACTTCTTTGCAATATACTTACGAACATCAAGTGCAACAGCTACAACAATAACCAAGCCTTGTGCAATGTAGTTGTAGTATGGGTTTACCCCAAGGAACTGAAGAATAATTTTCAAAACTTCAAAAACCAGAACACCAACAAGAATTCCAGGAACAGTACCAATACCACCAGTAGTAGAAACACCACCAATTGTACAACCTGCAATGGCTTCAAGTTCATAACCAGACCCCATAGAAGCAGAAGCCCCACCAGACTTTGCGGCAAGGAGATATCCAGCAAGAGCATACATAAGACCTGCAACAGTATAAATACGAATAATCTCGTTACCTGTATTTACACCAGAAACCTCGGCAGCAATTTCGTTTCCTCCAATTGCATACATGTATTTTCCATGAGTTGTCTTGTTAAAGACAAACCAGAACAAGAGACCAAATACAACTGCAACAAAAAAGAGATATGGAATGTTAAAACCTTTAACACTGCCAATCCTACCTGTAATGAGAGAAATATATTTGCTTTGAAAACCACCAATTGGCTGAGCATCTGTAAAAATAAGAGCAGCACCATAAATGATAGTCTGCGTTCCGAGAGTTGCAATAAAAGGAGGAACTTTGAGTTTTGAAATTATCAAGCCGTTTACAATACCAAAGATAGCACCAACAACAAGGACAATGAGAAGAACAACAAACATATTCATCTCAGGAATGCTCTTATAAAGACGGCCAGTATAATTACCCCTCTGAATCAGAACACCAGCAAGACATGCAGCAAAACCAACTTGACGTCCAGCTGAAAGATCTGTTCCTTTAATAATAAGACAACCTGAAACTCCAAGAGCAATGAGAAATCTTACTGCTGTATTACTTATAAGGTTTGCAAGGTTTCCCCAAGAGAAGAAGTTGTCTACCGTACAACCAACAACAATTGAGGCCAAAATCAGAAGAACGACAATTGGATTTGCTTTAACTAGTCCAAAGATTTTATTAAATGTATTTTTCTTTTTAAGTTCCATATCAACTCCCTAAACAGCACCAAACTGGGTAGCATAAGTCATAATGTTCTCTTGGGTTGCATCTTTACCATCTACAAAACCAGTTACTCTACCATCACACATAACCATGATTCTGTCTGACATACCAATGAGTTCACTCATTTCACTAGAAATCATAATTATACTCTTACCTTGTTTGGCAAGATCAGCAATGATGCAGTAAATTTCGTATTTAGCACCAACATCTATACCTCTTGTTGGTTCATCCAAAATAAGAACATCGGGATCATTTGCAAGCCACCTACCAACTAAAACTTTCTGCTGGTTTCCACCAGAAAGGGTCTTAATTAAAGTCTTGCTTGAAGGAGTCTTAATCTCCATTTTCTTCACATTGTATTCAACAAGATCTTCAATTTTGTTCAAATCAAGAGTAACCCCGTTTTTGAGGTAAGTGTAATGATTCAAAGATGCAATTGCTATGTTATCAGAGACAGGAAGAACTCCCATTATTCCAGTTCCTCTTCTATCCTCTGTAAGCATGGCAATTCCTTGATTAATTGCATCCTTTGGACGATTAATCTTCAGCTCTTTGCCTTTGTAACGAATAGTTCCTGTAGTGTGACTACGTCTTCCAAATAATCCCTCCATAAGTTCTGTTCTCTGAGCACCCACAAGGCCTCCTACACCAAGAATCTCACCCTTACGGAGATTGAAAGTAATATGCCTAAAGCTTTTTGGATTAATTGAAGTAAAATCCTCTACTTCAAAAACAACCTCTCCTGGAACATTGTCGCGTTTTGGATAAAGGTTGCTAAGCTCACGCCCTACCATCTTTGTAATAATAAAGTCATTAGTAAGTTCACTAGCAGGCCATGTTCCAATGTACTTACCGTCTCTCATGATGGTCACTTCATCACTAATACGAAGAATTTCATCCATCTTGTGTGAGATATAGACTATCGCAACCCCTTCTGCCTTAAGATCCTCAATAATTCTAAAAAGAGCATCAACTTCGTTTTGCGTTAATGAAGACGTTGGCTCGTCAAGAATCAAAACCCTACAGTTTGCAGACACAGCTTTTGCAATTTCAACAGATTGCATTTGAGAAACACTGAGATTTCCCACCTTCTCTTTTGGATCAAAATCCATTCTAACTTTCTTGAGAAGTGCAGCTGTATCATCATACATTTTTTTGTGGTCAACCATTGGAATAAATCCAAGTGCTTTTTTCATTGGATATCTTCCAAGAAATATATTTTCACCTATGGTTCTTGCTGGGATTGGCTGTAACTCTTGATGAACCATTGCAATACCCTTTTTCAGAGCGTCCATAGGGTCTTTAATTTCAGTTTCATTACCATCAATAAGAATCTTACCCTCATCCATTTTGTATATTCCAAACATACATTTCATGAGAGTAGATTTTCCGGCTCCATTTTCTCCCATTAAGGCATGAACCTTGCCGGCCCGGAGCTTAAGTTGCGCATGGTCTAAAGCTTTAACACCTGGGAAAGCTTTACAAACATCACGCATTTCTAGGAGGAATTCTGACATTTCCTCAACCCTCCTTTGCTTTAAATTCTACATATATTCTACGAAAGCGGGTAAGAATATAATCTCACCCGCCTTCACAGCTTTAAAAAAGTTCTAGAGGGCTCTTACAAAACTGCAACACCCTCTAAGTAAATAAATTACTTTGTGACCATGACGTAATCAACCCAGTAGTAGTTCTCAATTGCTTCGCCATTAAGAGCCTTAATTGTTACATCAACAGCTTTATGAGACTGACCAATGTGGTCGTTAAGAACTGTACCTGTCATTGTTCCTGCATTGACCATTTCAACACATTCGTCAAGAGCATCAACACCAACAAGATAAATGTCCTTTCCAACTGTTCTACCAGCTGCCTGAATAGCTGCTGCAGCACCAAGAGCCATAGCGTCATTGTTACAGAAAACAACTTCAACCTTGTTGCCATATTTTGCAAGAGCGTTAGCACAGAGTTCCTGTCCCTTTGCCTGAGCCCAGTTACCAACCTGATCATCAAGACATTCTACCTTGTAGCCAGCGTCTGTGAGATACTTGATTGAGAATTCTGTTCTGTACTGAGCATCGATATTTTCTGGGTCACCTTCAATCATGATATAAGAGATAACTCCGTCACCGTTGATATCACCATGGTTGTCAAGCTCAGCAATAATTCTGCCTTGGAAAGAACCTGACTGTCTTGCGTCTGCACCAACATAACAAACTTTTGGATTGTTGAGAATTCCTTCATACTGCTCATCAAGAGTATTTCCATCCTTGTCATAAGCAAGAGGCTCTCTGTTGATAAGAATACATGGAATATCTGCGGCAACAATCATGTCAATGATAGCATCTGCTGAAGATGTCTGAACTAGGTTTAGAATAATTGCATCCATACCCTGTGTGATGAAGTTGTTGATTTGGTTGGTCTGTTCAGCCATATCATTTTTTCCATCAACGAATGTAAGATTGTACTTAACAGTATCTGTCTCAAGAGTGCTGAAATAGTTAGCAATCTCATTTCTGTAAAGTGTCATGAAGTTATCATCAAACTGATAAATTGCAACGCCTACTTTGTAGGTCTTAACACTTGATTCCTGTGCACCCTGAGCAAATACTGCTGTTAGTGCAACAAGAGCAACAACCAATACGACAAACAGTTTTTTCATATTGTTTTTCTCCTTTTTTTTGTGTCTCGTCACTTGACGATAAAAAAAATATAGCACAGCCAAAATCAGCTGTAAACAAAAATATTTGTATACAGCGTGAAGAGTTTCACAAAAACTAATATATTAGTCATAAACATCTTTGCCTTGATTTGCAGCTATAATTGTAGATATAGACAGATATAAATAGGCATAATTAAAAACATAATTAAAGACAGAATTTCCAATATGTGATACATTACTAAAATGTAGAATTGAAAACGAAATCAGGAGGATTTTGGATGATTTATACAACAGAAGTACAGCATATGTGTCCTGTTGCAAAGGGTGCATATCATGGACCTGCTCCAATTCCAGAAGAAGGAAAATGGGTACAGGCCAAGGAAATTAAGGACATCAGCGGACTTACTCATGGCGTTGGCTGGTGTGCTCCACAGCAGGGTGCTTGCAAACTTACCCTTAACATTAAAGACGGAATCATTGAAGAGGCACTTGTAGAAACTATTGGGTGTTCAGGAATGACCCATTCAGCAGCAATGGCATCAGAAATCCTCATTGGAAAGACAATCCTTGAGGCTCTAAACACAGACCTCGTTTGTGATGCAATCAACACAGCAATGAGAGAACTTTTCCTTCAGATTGTCTACGGCAGAAGCCAGACAGCTTTCTCTGAAGGCGGACTTCCAATTGGTGGTGGACTTGAAGATCTTGGAAAGGGCCTCAGATCTCAGATTGGTACAATGTACGCAACAAAGGAAAAGGGACCAAGATATCTTGAGCTTGCAGAAGGTTATGTAACAAAGATTGCTCTTAACAGCGCTGATGAAATTGTTGGATACGAATTTGTCAACTTGGGCAAGATGATGGAGTTCATTAAACAAGGACTCAGCGGAAATGATGCACTTGCAAAGGCCAAGGGCCATTATGGCCAGTGGGATGATGCTGCAAAGTACATTGACCCAAGACACGAGTAAGGAGGACTGACATGGCTTTATTTGAAAGTTACGAAAGAAGAGTAGATCATATAAACGAAGTCATTGCACAGTACGGAATCAGCAGCATTGAAGAGTGCCGCAAGATTTGCAACGACTATGGATTTGACCCATATGACATTGTTAAAGGTGTTCAGCCAATTGCTTTTGATAATGCAGGTTGGGCTTATACAGTTGGTGCAGCAATTGCAATCAAAAAAGGCGTAAAAACAGCAGCTGAAGCAGCTGAAGCTATTGGTATTGGTCTTCAGAGTTTCTGTATTGCAGGTTCTGTTGCTGATGACAGAAAAGTTGGACTTGGCCATGGAAACCTTGGTGCAATGCTTCTAAGAGATGAAACAAAATGCTTTGCATTCCTTGCAGGACATGAAAGCTTTGCAGCTGCAGAAGGTGCAATTGGTATTGTAAAGAACGCAAACAAGGCAAGAAAAGAGCCTCTCAGAGTTATCCTTAACGGACTTGGAAAAGACGCTGCTCAAATCATTAGCAGAATCAACGGTTTCACATATGTCCAGACACAGTTTGACTACTATACAGGAAAGCTGAACATTGTCCGTGAAATTGCTTACTCCACTGGAGAGAGAGCTGCTGTACGTTGCTATGGTGCAGACGATGTCCGCGAAGGTGTTGCAATCATGCATCATGAAGGCGTTGATGTTTCCATCACAGGAAACTCCACAAACCCAACAAGATTCCAGCATCCAGTTGCAGGAACATACAAGAAAGAATGCATTGAACAGGGCAAGAAATACTTCTCAGTTGCTTCCGGTGGTGGCACAGGAAGAACACTCCATCCAGATAACATGGCAGCCGGTCCTGCTTCATACGGCATGACAGATACAATGGGAAGAATGCACTCAGATGCTCAATTTGCAGGTTCTTCATCTGTTCCAGCACACGTTGAGATGATGGGCTTCCTTGGAATGGGAAACAACCCAATGGTTGGTGCTACAGTAGCTGTTGCAGTTGCAGTAGATCAAGCTCTCAACAAGAGATAATTTACACTTGACAAGTAAGGGCCTCCAGCAAATGGGGGCTCTTTTTATAAGGAAACATCATGCTCCACCACATAATTGTTAAATTTAATGACAATCTCACCCCGTCTCAGAAAGCTCAAATAATCAAGCAGGCCTCAGAGCTATTCAAGGGCCTAACTGACATTGATGGCATCCACGGCGTTTGCCTGCATCCATCCTGCATTGACAGGCCAAACCGCTTTGACTTGATGATAGTCATTGACATGGACAAGGACGCCCTTCCCATCTACGACGACTGCACCATCCACCACACTTGGAAGACCGATTTCTCTAAATACATCAAGAGCAAGACTATTTTTGATTACGAGTAAGTAACTGACCCCATGCTAAGGCTGAAAAACCTTAACATTTTGTGATTTTTGAATCAGTTTGTGGCCTTCAGACAAAGAAGAAACAACACCACAAGATAAGGCTTGTGTCAGAATGTTACCAAGGGATGTAGCTTCAGAAGGGCCCGCATAAACACAAAGACCTGTTTCTTGAGCTGTCCATTCATCTAGAATCTCATTTTTACATCCACCACCTATGATGTATATAGAATCAAATGTTCTTCCAACAATGCTCTCAAGATCCTTAACAGCTTTTGCATATGTAATTGCAAGACCTCTGTAAATAGCACGCATAAACTGTCCTTGCGTTTGAGGAACCTCTTGATTTGTTTCTTTACAGTAGTTCACAATTCTATCTGTCATAAGATTGTCATGAGTATTGGGAGCCATAAATCTTTCATCTAATGGATTTATGTAACTATTAAATGTCTTATCCTCAAGCGTTTGAAGATCCAATTCCTTCCATGAAACATTTTGGCCCAATGATTTCCAATAGTTTACACATTCTGTTTGAATCCACATTCCAACAATATTTTGTAAGAATAATGTTTCACCATTTAAGCCTTTCTCATTTGAGAAACCCTCATCTAGCGCTTGTGCTGTCAATATAGGATCTTTTGAACCAACACCCAAAATTGACCATGTTCCTGATGAAAGAAACAATGGATACTCTTCATCTACTGCAGGAACTGCAACAACTGCACTTGCAGTATCATGGGCTGCTGATGCAACAACTACAACATCTGCAGAGGCTCCAAGTTGTTTCTGTAAATCTTCTGTTAAAGGTCCAACAATAGCCCCAGATGGCACTATCTTACCAAAAAATTCTACATTAAAGCCTAATTGGGCTATTAAATCCCAGTTCCAATCATTAGTATGTGGATTAAGTAATTGTGTTGTTGAAGCATGAGTTAGCTCATTACACATAACACCTGTGAGCCAATAATTGAGAAGATCTGGAAAACTTAGATAGTGAGAGGCTGCATCAAAATCTTTTGGTCTATTGCACTTATGAGCATACAATTGAAAAATTGTGTTATAAGACTGAATAGAAAGTCCTGACTGTTTATATAAGCTCTCTCTTCCTCCAGCAATTTCAATTACTTTATCCATAACTGGTAGAGTTCTTGAATCTCTGTAGTGATAGATTGGACTTACTAAAGCTCCACTTTCATCAAGTAAGCCATAATCTACGCCCCAAGTATCTATTCCTATACTTACAATATCATCTCCATATTTATCAAAACACTTTTTTAGACCTTTTAAGATCTCCATATAGATACCATGAGCATCCCAATAGAATTCCCCAAGAACAGCACAATTTGGAGTTTGAAATCTATGAACTTCTTCAAATGATTTCAGATTTCCAACTATGACTCTTCCACTTGTTGCGCCCAAATCAACTGCAATGTGTTTTTTCATGTAAAACTCCTACACATAAACCTACAAGCTTATACGTTCTCTAGAAGATACTTCTCAGCTTCTGCACACCATAAGCCTTTGTGAGCCTTAACAATTCTATCAAGTTCTGCAAACAAAGGATTTTCTTTTGCTTTTGACTCAAAGTCTGCAATAGCAGTTAAAGGCATTCTAATATGTGTATAAATCAGCTTTTTACCGCCAGGAATTGAGGGAAGATTCACTATTGTAGATGAGACAGCGTCTAGTCCACCTATATGTGTAATCATTGAAGATGGAGTTAACTGTCCTTTTGACATCATATCAAGAGCTTCAATCATATCACTTGTAGTCCCACCACTAGTTCCAACAAGATGATGAGAAGCATAGTGAACGTTATAGAAATTCAGCATTGCAGAGAAATCGGTCTTATTGGGGCCGGCGAAGAAATTCAGACAACCATCATGAGATAGGATTGCATCGGCCTGCTCCACAAGAGATTTTACAGGAGCCATAACCAAGACATCGTCGTAGCCTTGGCCATCTTTTGTCAGATTACGCAACGTACTGACTGGGTCCGCAACATCTTTTGTGTTCAGATAAACCAATTTCACCCCGTTGCGTGCAGCTTCCTGCTCCGAGAAAAGTTCTTTTGCACGGGCAAGTCTTGCATCATCAATATCTGTTACAACCAAAAGACCCGGCTTTCTTGGATTGTGAATAGCATAATCTATAGCACCAAGGCCCATTGGCCCTACACCAGCAATAATTGCAAGATTTCCGCCCTCAACAATGCCCATTTCATGGTCATAGCAGCCTTCTTTTGTGTGATACATTGCATGAAAAGTACCAATAATACAGCTTACAGGCTCCGCAAGAGACCCCTTATAGAAGGCCTCACCGTTGTACTTCAAAAGCCCGCCACCTTCCATAATGTGAGGTGGAATTATTGCATAAGTGCTGAAGCCTCCACAGTATGGAAAACTATAGCCAGGATTACGCATCATGCCTTTGTAATTGATAGCAGGCTGAATAGAGCATAACTGCCCCACCTTATAATCATTGGCCCACTTTTTTCCTACTTGCACAATCTTACCACAGAATTCATGACCAACAATTATTGGATTTTGAGCAATATCGTCAGGAACTCTTTTGTGTGCAGCCCCTTGCTCTGCAGCTTTGTGGTCGCTCATACACACAGAATTTGTTACTATTTCAAGAAGTATTTCATCTTCTGCTATTTCTGGAAACTCAAAGGTCTCCATTCTAAGATCATTTACACCATAAAGTCTGATTGCTGTAGTTTTTAATGCCATAAAATCCTCCTGTGTTGTCAAAGTTAGTTATGCAGTAGCTAATTAAGTAGTAGATAGTCAAGCAATACCATTTCTAATTAAGCATTACTTGTCCGCCAGTAACTGGTACTGCCTGGCCGGTTTCGTATTCTTGTTCCACAATGTAGAACAGTGCTCTCATCACATCAATTGATGTGCAACCTCTTCCCATTGGTACTTTGGATTCATAGTATTTCCTTACATCTGCAACTGTTTTTGCTCCTGGAACCTTTCCAGTATTCAAATATTGAACAAATAATCCTCTAACGGGGTCACTCCAAAGTGGTCCATCCAAGAAATTTCCTGGGCATATTGCATTAACCTTTATTCCGTCTTTTACAAGTTCTAATGCAAAACTCTGAGCCAATCCAATTACTCCAAATTTAGCTCCTGCATAAGCTCCATTCTTATTAGAACCCTCAAGTCCACTCTTAGAAGAAATTACTATTATATCTGTCAAAAGATCTTTTGCCGCCTCATGTTGAACTGCCATTTGTCTGCTGGCATGCTTTGTGCAAATAAAGAAGCCTTTGTAATCAATGTTTGTAACAAGTTCAAAATCTTTTAACGGCATTTCTTTTACACTTCCAGCTCTTAAGACACCTGCATTACTTACAAAAATATCTAAAGAACCCGTTTGCTGTTCTACAAAATCCATCATATTTATTACAGCTTCTTCGTCGCAAACATTAACTGCAACTCCAAGAGCAACTGTTGCTTTAGCCTCTTCATTTAATTCATTAGCAAGACGCGTTGCACCTTCAATGTTCATATCTGCAATGAAAACAAAAGCACCTTTTTGAACAAGACTTCTAACAATTCCCTCGCCAAAACCTTGCGCACCACCTGTAACAAGAGCAACTTTTCCACTAACAACGTTATCTCGGTCTGCTTTGCAATCTTCACGTTTTACATCTCTAGAAGGCTTTATAGAAACCCCTTCTCCTTTACAAGCTTCATCATATGTTAAACCAAGTCCAAAAACTGAATCTGAACCTTCTACAGCTATTGTTGCAGGATAGTTACCTTTAGAAACAAAGTCCTCAAACGTCTTGTTCCACTCATTTTTTTCACCATTAAGTAGCAATGAGGGCATTGTTTTCTCTAATTGAGCCTCAAGGGTCTTAACAAAAAGACACCTATTTCCATCAAAAGTTAAACCTCTAATATATGCTGCTAAATGCTCCATAAAACCTCCATTAACACTTTTTAACTAAAATTTCTTCACATAAAGTTCTTGCACTTTCTAGAACATGAAAATTATCAAGCTCTCTTCCAAGTTCTGCATACATCTTTATCCTTCTTTCCAAATCCAAATCTCTCATTGGATTTGAGCTAGCAAACAAACCAAAATCTGGCTTAATAGTTGATAGTTTTTCATGTGCAACTAATGCCCAAGCAGAATCTACAAGATGAGAACATGTATCCTTAAGTAGTTCAGGACAATTAAAACTTTGCCTACTAGAATTAACATCAACGCCACTTATTTGCATGAGATTGTTTTCCTTGCAAAGCCTAACAATCTTTTTTATTTGAGCATCAGAATTTCTTGGTGGCATGAATGTCACAGCCTTAAACCCAATATTTGCAAGATATGGTATAAACTCATCCAAGTAAGAGTCTTCAAATTTTTGAGCTTTCTTATCTCCAGTTTTAGAATCTTCTACATCACCAAGATATGCATAAGCAGAAATTGCACCAATAGAATTAGAAAATGAAAGAACTTCATTGATATCTGGACATTCTTTTTCATTTGGCTGAATGAAAAAGAGAGAAACAAAATTGCTTTTGAGAACACCAAGAAGATCATACGAATAATGAGGATTATTTACATCCAAAAGATATGCTTTTTGCTTCTCCTGTAGCACAATACCCAATGAATCCAAGTAATATACTATCTTTTCTCCTTTTTCATACTTATCAATTAACTTAAGTGCTACAGCATAAAGTATATGGCGTTCAGTAACAGAGCCACCTTCTTTATAACGTGATAAAGGAAGAACATCTTTGTCATAGTCTATGCTAAGATCTAGTCCTAGAGAATTGAACTTATTAACCATTTCTCTATTACGTAATCCTCTTGCTTCACAAATTGGACGTAAGAAGTTCTTACAATCATCAATCTTTCCATTAGGGATGCCATGTACACACATGTAGCCAATGCCAAGGGAATCGGGATTATTAAGCCTCTTGGATGCAAATGGGGTGTGCATAAAGCTGGCTCTGAGTTCAAAGCCAACTGTTGAAGCCAAGCCAAAAAATTGCGTGCATTCCAAAAGCTCACGTGCAGCGCCTATGCTATCATGATCTATAGAGCCAACTATCCCCAAGCCCGCTTCCCATGCCTTGAAAGCAGCTAAAGCAGGCTCATATGGAGAAAAAGAATAAGTTGTATGAACATGATTGTTCACTTCTTCTAGAACAGTTCTTGTAAGACGTCCATCTTGGATTTCCTTACCCAAGACTCTTGCAGCCTGAATACGTTTTTCATAGCTTTTATCGTTTAAATCACGCTGTAGAGTCTTGTAAGAATCCATTGTCAAACTCCCTTCTTTTGAGTTCTGAAGAACTCTATGTCATTTCTATTTGATTTTAGCACATATCCTTCCAGTGGAATAATTTGCTCGTGTATAGAATCAAGAATATCCACAGTATGAGCAAAATAGTATTCTTCCATTTCAGCAGGAGGAGTAATCCAGTTTCTAGAGCCAACAACAACACATGGAGCATCAAGTTTGCCAAAACAGAGTCTGTCAAGATTTGATGCAACAGTGTGCATATAGCTACCTCTTTCTGCACTGTCTGTAACAAGAACGCAACGGCCTGTCTTGTTAACAGACTCTACAAGTTTTTCATATCTAAGAGGATTAATCCATCTAAGGTCTATAACCTCTGCCTTCATTCCATACTTTGTAAGCTCTTGTGCAGCAGATAGTGCTGTGTAAAGAGCTGGACCTAAAGCAATAATAGTAATGTCATCACCAGCAAGCTTTACATCTGGTTCACCTTCAGGGATTTCATAGTAGCCTTCTGGAACTCCTTCTTTGTGGAACTCTTCACCTTTTCCATACAGTTTCTGACTTTCAAAGAATACAAATGGATCTGTTCCTCTAAGAGCAACATTCAGAATACCCTTTACATCATAAGGAGTTGCTGGATAAGCAGCTTTGAGACCAGGAACACATGAAACCATTGAAGTCCATTCCTGAGAATGCTGAGCACCATATTTATTACCAACAGATACTCTTAGAACAAGAGGCATCTTTAGAACACCAGCACTCATTGCCTGCCACTTTGGCATTTGATTAAAGACCTCATCTCCTGCACAGCCTAGGAAGTCACAATACATAAGCTCAACAACTGCACGTCCGCCAGATATTGCATAACCTACACCACTACCAACAATTGCAGCTTCACTTATTGGAGCATTGAAGAATCTATGATAAGGAAGAAGCTCTGTAAGTCCTCTGTAGCATGCAAATGCACCACCCCAGTCTCTATGGTCTTCACCATATGCAATCATTGAAGGGTCATTTACAAATCTATGGAGCATTGCTTCAAAGACAGCATCTCTATATTGGTACTGCTTGGCAGCTGGATACGGCTTTCCACTTTCATCAAATGCATAACGCTTTCTTCCTGCAATTTGCTTAACACGTGGATTTTCCTCAACTGGCTGAAGCAGTTCACTCTTTCCTTCTTGCATTGCAGGCGTATTTGTATTGCTGAACATAACATTTTCAATGAAAGAAGGCTCAATAATTGGAGAAATCTCATCATCTACAACAATAGAAATAGTTGTATGCATCTTATCTTTGATAATTTCATCCATCTTCTTGAGGTCTTCATCCACAACAAGGCCATTCTCTACAAGATATTGCCCATATGCTTTAATGGGATCCTGCTCTTTAAACGCTTCAAGCTCTTCTTTTGTCCTATAAGTCATTGCATCTGATGGGCTATGTCCACTAAACCGATATGTAATAGTATCCAGCATTACAGGTCCTTCGCCCTTAAGCAAAAGTTCCTTTTTGCGCTCAATAGCATCTGCAACAGCCAAAGGATTAAAACCGTCCACACGTTCAACATGCATTCCTTCTGGGTTTACACCAAGAGCCACTCTTGCTGGCATCCCGTATCCCATAGTTTCACCAATAGGCTGACCACCCATTGCATAGAAGTTGTCAAACACGTTAAGCATATATGGAGGATTGCCAGGATTTTCTTTCCATAAAGTTCTATATTGATCCATGGCACTCATAACTAGACCTTCCCAAACCGGACCTCTAGCCATAGCACCATCACCGATATTTCCAATTACAATTCCCTTTTTATGGTTAATTTTCTTAAACAATGCAGATCCAAATGCAATAGTTCCACTTCCACCAACAATAGCATTGTTAGGCATAGAACCAAACGGAGCAAAGAAAGTATGCATTGAACCACCAAGACCTCTAGAGAAGCCAGTACGTTTTGCATAAATTTCAGCTAAAGCACCATAGAGAACAAAATTCTCTGCAGTATCCTTAACATTCTTGCCCTTAAAGTACTTCTCAACAACAGCATAGGTCTCGCCATTATTGAATTCTTTAATTATTTGCTCAATTTCTTTGTCTTCCATCTTTTCAATAGCAGACAAACATTTTGCAATAATTTCACCATGGCTTCTGTGAGAACCAAAAATAAAATCTTCTGGTTCCAAATTCATAGCTTGTCCAACACAAGCACTTTCTTGACCTGCAGAAAGATGGGCAGGGCCTTTATGATTGAACTTAACTCCCTGATAAACACCTTCTTTCTTTATGCTGTCCAGCATTGTCTCAAATTCTCTTATGACAAGCATGTCATAATAAACTCTTATAAGACGTTCTTTTCCATACTTCTTAAGTTCTTTCTTAAAATCACTCTTGTATTGGTTTACAGAAATGTCTTTACCTTTGACTACCTCTGCTTTTCTGAGTTCTGCAGGTTTAAAATCTTCAACATATTTAGACATATCTCGTTACCCCCTAACAATTTCACTACATGCATCTTTAATAAGTTCAGAAACACTAGGATGTGGGAACACAACCTCAGCAACATCTTGAACTCTTAGTTCTGCTTCTATTAATGCACTGGCACCCCAAATCATTTCACTTGAATATGGTCCAAGCAAATGAACACCTAAGACTGCTCCTGTTTCAGAATCTGCAACAACCTTCACAAGACCTGTTGCTCGTTTTCCGTTCTCTGCCAAGAACCTTCCATTTGCTCTCATTTGAACAGTTGCTGTCTTAACTTGCTTTCCCAATGCTTTTGCAGCACTTTCAGTTAAGCCGCAACCTGATGCTTCTGGACTTCCATAAACAGCCCAAGGAATGGCATTGTAACGCATAACCTGAGTGCGTTTGCCAAAGATATTATCAACAGCAACATCTGCCATTCTAGAAGCACTATGAGCAAGCTGACTTCTTGCGTTTATATCTCCAATAGCATAAATGTTTGAAACATTTGTCTGCATTGTTTCATTAACAACAACAGCACCTCTTTCTATGTGTAAACCAAGAGGTTCAAGACCAGCGATATTTGCTCTTCTTCCAACGCTCATTAGCACTAAATCACATTCAACTTTTTCTTCTTCACCTTTTGCATTTAGGAAAACAACACCGTTTTCAAGAACCCTAGTCACCTTGCATCCAAGATGGAAATCAACATCCTTCATTTCCCTTCTTAAGAGTTTTGCAAACTCGCCGTCCATCATTGGAAGAATTTCAGGCATCATTTCAATTACATCTACTTTTGTTCCTAGCAAGGAAAAGAATGAGGCAAACTCAACACCTATAACTCCACCACCTATAACAGCAAGCCTTTTAGGAATTTCTTTCAGCTCAAGAATTTCGTCACTGGTCACAACATTTGGTCCTTTTGACCCTTCAATTGGAGGAATAAAAGGAGAACTTCCAGTTGCAAGAATTATGTAATCAGTTTCATAAGTATCATCATTTACTTTTATATGATGATTATCTTCAAAGACAGCCTCACCAAAAACAACTTCAACCTTGTTAGACTTCATTAAAAATGCAATTCCACTTCTAAGAGTCTCAATTGTTTCCATCTTCCACTTCATGGCCTCTGAAAGGTTGAAATTAACATCCTGACAATGAACACCAAACTTGTTGGCTTCCTTTGCATGAAGATATTGTTTTGCACTATTTAATAAGCTCTTGGTTGGAATGCATCCTCTATTTGTACACACTCCACCCAAATTTTCTCTTTCCACAAGAAGGACTTTCTTTCCAAGTTCGCCTGCGCGTTGAGCTGCAACATACCCGCCAGGGCCAGCTCCAACAACTATAAGATCATACTTTTGCATAACTTCCACCTTATACCGATGCCATTAGCACATCTATATTTGCTATGTTGTCACACAAAGCTTTTAAGAACCTTGCTCCTGGAGCTCCATCAATAGCTTGATGATCAATAGTAAGAGAAAGACCAATACTCTCTCTTGCAATTACTTCTCCATTCTCTTCAACATTCTTTAAAACAATTGCACCAACGCCAAGAATTGCAACTTCTGGAATATTTAAAACGGGAGTAAACGTTTCAATGCCAAAAGATCCAACGTTTGAAACCGTAAATGTTGACCCTGTCAAATCATCTGGTTGAGCCTTTCCTTCATGGCAAAGGGAACCTAGTCTTTTAGACTCATTGCTAATTTCTTTCAATGTAAGAAGATTTGCATTTTTAATTACAGGAACCATGAGCCCTTTCTTTGTATCTGTAGCCATTCCAAGATTAACATTAGAGAAAACTCTAATTTTATCTCCTAGCCAATGAGCGTTCATATTTGGAAAACTAGTAATAGTTCTTGAAACAGCAAACATAACTAAGTCATTTATTGTTATTCCACCAACCTGCAAAGATTCATCTGCAGACTTAAAGACCTTTCGTAGAGCCTTTAATTTTCTGGCATCGGCATAAGTCATAAGAGTAAGCTGTGCAGTGCTGTTAAGAGATTGCTGCATGCGTGATGCCGTGACCTTTCTAATGCCCTTAACCGGAATATCTTCAAACTCACAGGAAGAAGTCTCCTCATTGTTGCAAGAACTTGGTGCAGGCGCCTTGTAAAGATCGCTTGCCAGAACTCTGCCTCCAATGCCATGGCCAGATGTAGGGATGTTCAATCCATTTTTGCCAATTTCTTGTGATGCAAGTATTTCCTTTGCAAGTGGAGTTAATGGCTGCATGCTCTTCATTGCTTCTTTTACGTCTCTTTCAACAACATTTCCCTTTGGCCCAGAAGCAGATATTGAAGAGATGTCTAATCCAAATTCTTTGGCTAGATTTCTTGCTCTTGGAGAGGAACCCACAGCTTCTTGAGTTCTTAAAGTAGGAGTAATATGGGCCTCTGATTCTTTCTTTGGCTCATCTTTTGGCTGCTCATTTGTACCTTGTGAGGCTGGATTCTCTGTAGTTGGATTCTCTGTGGCTGGTGCCAAAGCACTTATATCTTCACCAACTTGCCCAATAATAGCTATAGGCAACATAACAGGAACCTCATCACCTTCTTCATATAATAGTTTAAGTATGGTTCCTTCTGCGCTAGACTCAACTTCTATAGTTGATTTGTCAGTCTCTGCCTCACAGATTATATCGCCAACAGAAATAGGCTCGCCTTCTTTCTTTTTCCATTCAACAATAATACAAGATTCAACGCTGTTACCTTGCTTTGGCATTACAACATGACTGGCCATAAACACTCCCTTGGAGAAATTTACAAGACCACAATAAAATTTGTCTTGCAAAACCTCCTTAAAACAATAAAGCTGGGCTGTCAAAAATAAGACAGCCCTAAAATTTAGTAACTAGTTACTTATCAATACTTTGCATAAAGAGGACCTAGAGCCTGACAAGCTCTGTAGTCCTGTCCTTCTTTGTCTT
Organism: Phocaeicola massiliensis; assembly: GCA_963615565.1. Taxonomy (GTDB): domain Bacteria; phylum Spirochaetota; class Spirochaetia; order Sphaerochaetales; family Sphaerochaetaceae; genus UBA9732. The sequence goes on from CAVEGR010000079.1 coordinate 36,726, forward strand.
CACCAAAGGCATTCCAGTAACTTGGCCTGAAGATATCTTCTTCTGGTACGTTATGCATGCACACAGGAATTCTAAGCATGGAGCATAGAGTAATAATGTCAGCTCCCACATGCCCATAAGCAATAGCTCCGTGATTGGCTCCCCAGTTATTCATAACAGAATAAACATCCTTAAAAGCACCTTTTCCTGTAAGTCTTGGGGCAAAATAGGTGCTTGGCCAAGTTGGGTCTGTTCTTGCAGCAATCTTTTCATGTACTTCTAAAGGAAGATCACAGGTCCAGCCTTCTGCAATTTGCATTACAGGGCCAAGTCCTTTAATTATATTCAACCTAGTCATTGTGCAAGGCATTCCACCTCTAGAAAGGAAGCATGAACTAAATCCACCCCCACGGAAATAAGGTCCGTTTGCAACTTCCCATTTGACATTCTTCATTGATTCAATGACATCTTCTTCTGTTATATTCCAGAATTCTTTTCCACAAGGATTGCCTTCACTATCAACCATGCGTCCTTCAGCATCAAGTGTTGTTGCACCACTATTTCTCAAATCAAGGAATCCATTCTTTGCAAGACCTTCAGGCTTCCAGCCAGTAACACGTTCACATGCTTCTGGGGACCAATAAGTTCTTACATCACTGAACATTGCTGGTTTATTGGTTATAAGCTTGCAGAAGAGCATTGCTGTGCCATTGCAGAAATCATTCTCTGTTGCCAAGACAAATGATTCTCTAATGCCATTCCAATCCCAAGAAGTATTAAGCATTGTTTCCATAAAGTCGCCGTTGCACCAGTGGTCTGTCCACTGTCTCTGACCCTGGAAACCTGCATAAAGTGCATTATGACCGTTGCCTTCTTCTGGATATCCCATCTCCTTAAGTTTTGGGTTTCCAATCATGAGGTCTCTACCAATCATGGCCATCTTGACGCAGAATTCCCAATCCTTCTTTCTCTGCTCTTCACTTCTTGCCCAGCTACCGGTATTAACTTTATCTGGAGCCTCAATGCAGTATTCGTGAACCCAATCCATTGCCTTTTTAAATTCTTCTGGATCGTAGATTCCCTCTTCAATTCTTCTCTCAATTTCGCACATATCTATGGCTTCTGTGCCCATTCCAAGGTATGCTTGCAAGAAATCTTGGTCTACAATAGAACCGGCAATACCCATTGCGCAGCCACCCATGGAAAGATAATTCTTTCCTCTCATTGTAACGGCAGCCAAAGCAACTCTAGCAAAACGCAGAATCTTGTCTTTTACATCTTCAGGAATTACATAATCATCCTTATCCTGAACATCACGTCCATAAATTCCAAATGCAGGAAGACCTTTCTGTGAATATGCTGCAAGAGCACAAGCAAGATAGACAGCACCTGGTCTTTCAGTTCCATTTAACCCCCAGACTGCCTTGATAGTATGAGGATCATGGTCTATTGTTTCAGTTCCGTAGCACCAGCAAGGAGTAACAGAAAGGGTTATTGCAACACCTTCTTTCTTGAACTTCTCAGCACAAGCTGCAGCTTCTGCAACTCCACCAATAGTGGTATCAGCAATGACACACTCTAGAGGTACGCCATTAGAATGTCTAACATTCTCAGAAATGAGCTTTGCAGCATTCTGCGCCATTTTCATGGTTTGCTCTTCAAGTGACTCTCTAACCCCTTTTTGTCTTCCGTCAATTACTGGGCGAATTCCAAGCTTTGGTAAATCTCCTTTATACCTAAACTCTGAACCAACATTTCTAATTGTAGATTCTTTTTTGTTTGCCATAACTATTCTCCCATGGTAAGATTTTTATGTAAACGTTTACATTGTTCCATGTATGAGTATCTCACAGTAAACGGTTACACGCAAGCTTTTTTTATTTTTAAGGAGGATAAAAATGTTAAAAGGAATTCCATCAATATTAGCACCGGAGCTTTTAAAGATCCTAATGGAAATGGGACACGGTGATGAAATTGTTATTGGAGATGGTAACTTCCCAGCTGCAAACTATGCTAGGAATCTTATCAGATTAGATGGCCACGGTGCAAAAGAGGTTTTAGAGGCAGTTTTAAAGCTAATGCCTCTAGATACATATGCACCAAACGTTATTCTTATGCAGAAAATGAACTGTGATAAGGACTTAGAAATTCCAATTTGGAAAGATTTTAAAGAAATTGCACAAAATGGTGACAGTGGCTTTAAAGGTTTAGAATATATTGACAGATTTGATTTCTATGAACGAGCAAAGAAAGCTTATGCTGTCATTGCAACAGGAGAAACAAGCATTTACGCTAATGTAATTCTCAAAAAAGGAGTTGTTTCACAATAAATTTACAGCAGATTCTCAGCAAAAAAACTTATACTGACCAAAAATTTCAGTATGCGCCTCTATATATATGGGGACAAAAAACAGATGAGAAGAAAAAGAAAATAAAATGTAAACGTTTACTTTTTTTCCTTGACAACTGCAATTTTGTGAAGTGATAATTCATATATGGGCTGTTCGCCCATGTTTCATACCAAATGAAAAAAAAGGAGAACAAGTGTATGAAGAAAGCGACGATGATTCTTTTGTTTGCTTTAATTGCCGTAAGTTTGGTTTTTGCCCAAGGTGCACAAGAAAGCCAAAAAGTGGAAAAGATCAAAGTGGGTGCTCTTATTAGGAATCTCAACGAAACTTTTGTAAGAGACTACACAGACAACCTCAAGGTTCTTGCTGAAAAAGCAGGAGTTGACTTAAACGTACAGGATGCCAACAGTGACGTTGATAAACAGCTCACACAGCTTCAGACCCTCATCTCTCAGGGTTACAAGTATTTTGTAATCATTCCACAAGATACTTCTGCAACAGAACAGATGTGTGAATTGATTAATGCCGTTGGTGGTGCTGCTGCATTCTCAAATATTCAGCCATCTGTTGCTGCTCTCAAAGTTGGAAAGAACTTCTTCTTAGCTTCTTCTCCAGAACAGGTTGCAGGTCAATATCAGGCAGAGATTGCTATTGAATACTTCACAAAGTATCCAGAAAAAGCTCCAAACAAGACTATTAACGTCCTGTATCTCAACGGACAGCTTGGACACCCGGCACAGGTAAACAGAAGAGCTGGTTTTGTAAATACACTCGAGTCAAAGGGTTGGACAGTAAACTTTGTTGCTGAAGACACAGCAAACTGGGGTGCTGAACAGGCACAGCAGAAAATGGATGCTTGGGTTACAGCATTTGATGGCAAGTACAATCTTGTTGTAGCACAGAATGATGACATGGCACTTGGTGCAATTGAATCTCTCATCCAGAACGGAAAAGTAAAATCAGACACTTCTGATGGCACAAGATTGTTGGTCCCAGTCCTTGGTGTTGACGCAACAGCAACTGGTTGTGCTTCAATTGACAGAAAGGAAATGTATGCAACAGTCTTACAGGATGCTATTGGCCAGAGCACAACAGCATTTGAGATTGTTCTTAACATTGCAAAGGGAAATTCTCCTGACGGCTTTGTCGCTGGTGGAATTGCTCCAGCAACTGCAACAATTGATGAAGAGCCAGCAAATGATCCAGCTATCATTTCTCAGTGCTATTTGGTTCCATTCAAACCAGTTACAATGGAAAACTATAAGGATTATCTATAAGCCTTATCTAGGTAATTTAGTTACTATGCGAGTTGGTCTTGTACCAGCTCGCATTATAGTTTTTCTTTATTTTGCAAAGAGTTTGAAACTTGCAAGGTCATTGCAAAATAGGGAAAAAGGAGAAAGCAGTGGAAGAAAAATATGCTATTGAGATGCTAGACATCACAAAGCGGTTTCCAGGTGTTTTAGCTCTAGACAATGTAACCTTTAGAGTAAAACCTGGCACAGTACATGCCCTTATGGGAGAAAATGGTGCTGGTAAATCAACCCTGATGAAATGTTTGTTTGGCATTTACAAAGAAGACAACGGAATTGTGAAAGTCAATGGACAAGAATGTCATTTTGCTGGCTCTCATGATGCATTAAAAGCTGGTGTTTCAATGATTCACCAAGAGCTTTCAAATGTCCCTGAAAGGACTGTAGCAGAAAATATGTGGTTAGGAAGAGAGCCATTGAACAAATTTGGCTTGATAGACCATAAAAAGATGCTAGAAGACACAGAGAAAGTTCTAACTAATCTGAGCATGAAAGTAGATCCAAAGATGAAAATGAAAAATCTTTCAATTTCTAATCAGCAGGCCTGCGAAATTGCAAAAGCTGTTAGCTACAATTCCTCTGTAGTTGTAATGGACGAGCCAACAAGTTCGCTTACAGAGAATGAAGTTGATCACCTTTTTGAAATCATAAACAACCTAAGAGAAAAAGGCGTTGCAATAGTTTACATTTCTCACAAAATGGAAGAAATCTTCAAAATTTCTGATTACGTTTCTGTTATGCGTGACGGTAAAATGATTGGATCCTGGCCCATTTGTGAGATGACAACGGATAAACTTATATCATACATGGTTGGAAGAGAGTCTACACAAAGGTTCCCTGACGTTCCTCCTTGTACTTCTGAAGAAGTTACATTGAAGGTTTCAGGCCTTTCTTCACCTAATCCACGTTCTTTTAAAAATGTTTCATTAGAGTTACATAAAGGAGAAATCCTTGGAATAGGTGGTCTTGTTGGTGCACAGAGAACGGAATTTGTAGAAGCAATTTTTGGTGTTAGAGACATATCTGAAGGAGAAGTTTATGTCAAAGGGAAAAGAGTTTTAAAACTAACACCTAGAAATTTAATTGCAGAAGGCGTAGGATTTGTTACTGAAGATAGAAGAGGCAGTGGAATTTTCCCTCTTCTTTCTATAACTAAGAACACATCAATTGCTTCTTTGTCAAACTACAAAAATAACGTCAAATTACTGGATCATAAACGCATAAACAATGATGCAGAAAAGTATAATTCAACTCTTAAAACCAAAACTCCATCTATGGATACTCTTATTCAAAATCTATCTGGAGGAAACCAGCAAAAGGTAATTCTTTCAAGATGGCTTATGACTGTTCCAGATATTCTAATCATGGACGAGCCAACTAGAGGAATTGATGTAGGTGCTAAATTTGAAATCTACACAATTATGAGCGAATTAGTTAAGAACGGGAAATCCATCATCATGATTTCAAGTGAAATGCCTGAACTCATTGGAATGAGTCATAGAATAATGGTTCTTTGTGAAGGAAATCATACAGGCACGCTTGAGCATGATGAAATTAGCCAAGAAGCAATTATGCGACTAGCAACACAATTTTGCTAAAAAGGAGAGAACATGGACAAAAAAAATAACGCAAGGATGAGTTTAACCAAAGTAAAGGATTTTTCTTCAAAATATACAAGTTATATTACTTTTGTTGCCCTTTTTTTGTTTCTTGCTATTTTAACAAATGGTGGGACTCTTCAATGGCCTTCAATTAAAAACTTAATAGTTGCAGAATCAGTTAGAGTTTTTGCAGCATTAGGTGTTGGCATGATTATAATTACACGAGGAATAGACCTTTCCCTTGGAGCTATTGTTTGTCTATCTGCCTCTGTTGCTGCCTCATTCGCACAAACTGTTGATTATTCAAGTGCAATGTATCCAGGAAAAGAATTTGCTCTAATTATTCCTATTGTAGCAGGTATCTTGACTGGAACTCTTTTTGGCCTTGTAAACGGATGGCTTATAGCTTATGGAAAGCTTCCTCCATTTATTGCAACACTTGGAACAAAATCTATTGCTACAGGACTTCAGTTGTTGTATACACATGCAGCTGTTGTAGGTTCGCTTAAGAAAGAATACAAACAAATCTCTCAAGGAAATTTGTTTGGAACTTTCCCATATCTTGGAATTTATATCATAATCATAGCTATTATTGTCTGGATTATTTTGCGCCATACAAAGTTTGGTTCTAGCTTATATGCAATTGGCGGAAACTCACAAGCAGCTAGAGTCTCTGGTATAAGCGTTGAAAAGAATCTTCTTCTAGTCTACACAATTGCTGGTTTCCTGTACGGTATAGCTGGAGTTCTTCAAAGTGCTAGAGTTGGTCTTGCAAACTCCTTGACCGCATCCAACATGGAACTTGATGCTATTGCAGCGGTAACCGTTGGTGGTGTTTCTCAAAGTGGTGGCGTTGGAACTATTGGCGGAATGATGATAGGTGTCTTCATCATGGGACTTATTAACTATGGAATGACATATTTAGCAATAGATTCATACTGGCAACAAATTGTAAAAGGCCTTATAATCGTCGTTGCAGTCTACATGGATATGAAGAAGTACGCTAGACGCGGATAAAATAATATTGGTTTTAAAAACCCCTTAAAAGGTTTTAGAAACCTCCTGACAGATTTGCAAAGGATTCTTTCTTTATTATGGCTACAATCAAAGATGTTGCATCTCTATCAAATGTTTCAACCGCTACAGTTTCACGAGTTCTTAATGGACAAACTGTAAGTAATAAAACAAAGATAAAAGTTAAACGAGCAATGGAGCAACTTGGTTATACTCAAAACCAAGCTGCTCGTGCGCTTAAAACAAAGACTACAAAAACTGTAGGCGTTCTTGTTCCTGAACTTGGTACAACTTTTTTTCTTTACATAGTTGAGAAAATGGAAGCTATTTTAGCTGAACATGGTTATTCCATGATGCTATGTTCCTCTAATGGTTCTTTAGAAAGAGAAAAAGAAAAACTCCAAATTTTACTAAACAGGAACGTTGATGCATTAGTAGTAATCCCTGTCAGCGATGTAGGTGAACACTTTGTAATTGCAAAGAACACAGGAATTCCTTTAATTATAGTAGACAGACGTTTGCCAGGTGTTGCACTTGACTCTGTCCACACAGATGGTATTTGGGGAACCAAAGAAGTTGTAAAAGCACTCATAAAAGAGGGCCATACTCGCATTGGTTTCCTTGGTGGTAGTGATCACATTCCTACTGCTTTAGAACGATATCAAGGATATTTGGAAGCATTTAGAGAAATGAATCTTCCAGTTGACCAAAGTTTTATATTTTTTGGTGAGATGACTGAAAGAGGAGGTTGGAATTTAATGAAAAAAGCTCTTTCAATGCCCAATTGTCCAGATGCCTTTTTTTGTGTAAACGATAATACTCACTTAGGAGCCACTGCATACCTTTATGAAAAAGTTCCTGCAGAAGTCTATCAAAAAATAGTTTTTGGCACTTTTGACTTTTTGCGTTACTTCCCTCTTCTCAAGAACTGTCATTATTCAGTTTCTCAGCCACTGTCAGAAATTGGAAAGAAAGCAGCAGAACTTCTTCTAAAAAGACTTAGCGGAGATGTATCAGATTTTCCTCAAGCAATCATCCTTAAACCAGAAATTATGATCTTTAAGCGAAACGGAGCTACTGTTTGTGATATAGAAGGATCCAAAACAGTTGCAGACACTTCATACCCATACTTCACAAACGCCGTTTTTTCCTAAAGAACTACAAACACCATACTGCATATATACTCTTTTTTTAGATGTTGACAATAAAAGCCTTTCACTATAAACCTACGTAAACTACAAAGTTGTACTGGAGAAAATGGATGGCAGAAAGAGAGCTAACTTTAAAAGAAGGAATAGCAGATGGATTTCCAATATTCGTAGGCTACTTCACTACTGCCCTTGCATTTGGACTTCTCACAAGAACCAGCGGACTAAGATTCATAGAAGGAGTCTTGATAAGCATTACTAACTACTCCGGCTCTGGTCAGTTTCTCATGATGAACTTATACAATAGCGGTGCATTACTACTAGAGATTTGCATTTCCGTTCTTTTCATAAATACAAGATATCTGTTCATGGCAAGTTCGCTTGTTGGACGACTTGAAAACCAAAATAGCATCCTGCTTAAGCTTGTATCTGGATTTGGCACAACAGATGAAGTTTTTGCTGTTGCATCTTTCAAAGGTTCAAAACTCAACATGCCATACATGTGTGGACTTGTATTTACATCATATATAGGTTGGGTTTTGGGAACAGCTGTTGGATATATAGCGGGAACTTTTTTACCTGAAGTCTTGCAGAAGGCATCTGTCATAACGGTTTATGCCATGTTTGCATCGCTTCTTGGAGGAGAAACCCGCAAGCATGCCAAAACAATTCTTGTCTTCTTATGCTCTGCGTCCATAAATTCTCTTCTGATACTTGGATTTTCCCTTTCAGTTGGAATCTCTTTTATAATCTCAATGATTGCAGCAACCGCCTTTGGCACCTTCATCTATACAGATAGTGAGGCAGGTCTAGTATGAATGTAATTAATATGATTCTGTTATGTGCAGTTGTAACAATGGTTCCAAGGATTCTGCCACTATTTATGCCATTTCTTTCAAAACTTCCACGCTTTGTCAAAAAATGCATGATGCTTTTACCAATTGCTGCACTTGGCGCCCTTATTTTTCCTTTGGCGCTCACAGACTTTGACTCTCAATGGCTTGCAGGCCTACTAGGAGTGACAACAGCCTTTCTTGTCTCATACAAGAAAGGCTCAATGTTTATATCAATTCTACTCGCTCTTGTTGCCACAGTAGCAACACTACTAGTTCTAGTTTAGAGGTGCAAATGAGCCGTGCAATTTTGTACGGCTCATCCTGTAATGACATCGTAGCTCGCCAAAAGAAAGCTATTGCAAATAGCTTGATTTAGGATGAGATACTAGAAATAAAGGATGAGACAGTACATTTAGTACGGCTCATCCTGTAATGACAACGTAGCTCGCCAAAAGGAAGCTATTTGCCCGAGATAACGATGTTGTTGACGGCAACATATGGCATCACCATACTTCCATCAGCGACTGTTTCCTTTGAAATAGCCTTTATGTTCTGAAGCATAACGCCAAGGTTGCCGTTAATCATTGTTTCGCTGACAGCACCTTTGATTTTGCCATCTTCAATTAGATAACTATTCTTTGCAACACCAGAGAACTCGCCATTTGTTCCTGGTTGACCACCTGAGAAACCACCAACCAAAAGTCCATGATCAATGGACTTGAGAATATCGGCATATGGGATGGTGCCATTGGCCATGACAAAGTCGCTACTGGTGTTCTTTAAGACAGGACGACCTGTTTTGTTGGCAATGTAGAGATTAAGAATGAAGTTCTCCAATACGCCGTCTTTGATGATGTAGACATCTTGGGTTTTGAAGCCATCTGATGTATATTTTTCACCGCCAATGATGCGAGGATCAGAAGATGTGAGAGAAATTGAAATGCTCTTATCTGCAATCTGTTGGCCTATCTTATCAATCCAAAGGCTTGTACCATCAAGAATTACGGAGCCGGATGCATAGTTTCCAAGAGTGTCCATCAAGAACTGTGCAAAGCAGTCTGGAGTGAAAAGAACTGTGCCTTCAAACTTGCCGCTAAATGGAATTTGATTGAGCTGGTTTGTGGCATTTTCAAGGTGCTGTTTAAAGCTTGAAAGCTCAATAAAAGGAGTATTAAGGTTGTCTGTAGTAACATCTGCATAATCAAGACTGGTAGATTTTTCACCATCGTTGCCAGAGAACTCCAAAGTGACTGAATAAAAACCATCATACTTTTCAAAATCTGTGCCGTTTGAATTGAGGTAAAGACTGTGTTTTTTTGTATGAGAAGCATAAACGTTGAGTATTTTTACCTTTGGATATTGGGCATTAACATCTGAAAGAAGCTCTTCTATGCGAGAGAAAAACTTATCAATGTCTGGCTCGTAGCATCCAGCGTGGAAGATTTCCTTTGGTTGCTGTGGTGCAATGTCATATGCTGGATCTGCAATAGCAGATTGAGCAGAAAGAACTGCGTCATTGACTGTAGACTTTAGAGCTTCATCTGAAAAATCGTTTCCAGCTTTGGTGCCTTTTTTGTTATCTTTGTAAACATCTACAGTAATGTTGTTTCCAAACACTGTTCTATAGAGAGTAAAAACTCCAAGATCCGCATTAAATTCACGAGTTTCGCTTTCTGAGAGAGCAAAATCGTACTTATCTACGTTTGCAGATTTGAGAAGATTCTCAACATATGTTGCTGTTGTTCTAATATCTTTCATATTGCTCTCCTCCTTATCTTCCACCAATCATGATCTTGCATCTAAGTTCTGGACCACCCATGCCAACTGGCATTCTCTGCTTTTTGCCGCAGAATCCACTTGAAGACCATGTGATGTTATTAGAGACCATATCAACAGTTTTAAGCATGTCAAATGCAATTCCTGTAACTGTAGTATCCAAGATAGCCTTTCCAAGTTTTCCGTTTTTGATTTCATAACCCATGTTAATGCCAAACATAAATTCACCAGTGAGGTCTGCTTGGCCGTTACCGGTAGAAATTAGATAGTAACCATCATCAACAGATGCAATGATATCTTCTAGCTTATCTTTGCCAGGAAGAACAGTTGTGTTTCTCATTCTGATTAAAGGCTCATCACTGAATGCCCACGCTCTTGCATTTCCTTGGGGGATTACACCAAAGTGGTCTGCAGTTTCTCTGTTGTTCATATAACCTTTAAGAATTCCATTTTCAATAAGAACAGCATCTTCTGCTTTGGTTCCTTCATCATCCATGTAAACAGGAAGTGGTGCTTGTCCGCCAAGGGCTGTATGTGCAAAGTCAACCATTGTTACAAGGTCAGATGCAACTCTTTGATTAAGAGTCTTACTTGCAATTGAACCGCCCAAAACAAGGTCTGCTTCTACTGTATGTCCTACTGCTTCATGAGCTAGCATACCTGCAAGTTCTGCTCCCAAAACTACTGTTTTATAGCCTGCTTTGGCATAAACACCTTCTTTTTTGTCCATAAGATGCTTATATAGGGTATCAATTCCTGGTTGCATCCATTTTGTATCTGAGAAGTAATCTTCAAAACTTCCATAACCGCCAAAGGCTTTAAAGAGCTCAATTGGAACTCCGTCTTTTGTCACTGAATCAAGAACTACATAGATGTAACAACGTGGGTTTGTAACATGGCCATCATGGGCATCTGAAGTATAGATTACTTTATCCATTGAATCTTCTGAGTAGCTAATTGTTCTGCTAGTGAGATCTGGATATGTCTTAGCTACATAGTCATCTACCTGTTTACATGCTTCAATTATTCTCTTTTGTTCAAAATCAAGAATCTCTTTGCCTGTTGGGATAATACCTTGGCCATACACCTTTGCCATTGGCATTGATTTTGGGGCATGTGTATTCAAAAAGAGTGCATTTTCTGTTGCTGCTGCAAGGACTGCATCTGCAGCTTCACTGGAGTAATCTGCCATAGAAGAGAATCCATAAACTCCATTTTTACACACACGTGCATTGATTCCTCTGGATTCTGCTCTAATGTTTCTTACTAGATTTCCTTGCAAAAAAGTGACTGCTCTGGCCCTATTTTCCTGTCCTCTTAGGACAGTTTGAACGCCATCTGCAAACAGAGCTTTTTTGCTTTTTAAGATATCGTTAAGCATTGTTGCCTCCTATTAAAGGTTGTGCAAAAACCTCTAATGGATAATATACCTACATAGTGTATCTCTTGACAAGCTAACATGATTTTGTTTAGCATAGCCTACGATTTGGGGCTGTAGCTCACCTGGCTAGAGCGATTGAATGGCATTCAATAGGTAGTCGGTTCGATCCCGATCAGCTCCAATCTTTTTTATTTTCTACTGAGTCTTTGCTTTAAGTATTCCCACCAACGCTTGAGTTTCCATTTCTCGTTCGTTCTTTTCATCTCTTTTGCGGCAACATCTTCAGAGACATGAGAGTCTTTTCTCTTCATTTCATCCCACATACGGACAAGCCACATGTAAATATCGGCCTCCGTGCATCCCGGGAAAAGAGATTGCAAGTGCTCATGGTCCACGGCCTCCACAATTGGGGTGTAGACGTTCTTGTACCAGCTGATGGCACCTTCCTCAAAAGTGAGTTCGTGGTCCAGATGCTCGTTGGCGTAGTATTTATGCACGAGAATGTGGTTGACCATCTCAGGGTACGAACCCGGGGAAGTAAAAACAATCTTGTCCATGGGAAGATAGGTTGGATTGTATTGCTCCATGAATCTTGAGCGCTCGTAGGCAACCACACGCTTTTTGAGCTCGTTAAGCGTCATTCCCGGCTCAAGCGGAATCTTGGAAGAAAGCTCCACCACCTCCGCATCAATAAATTCCTGGCCCTTACTTCGTGCCACGGACACTCTGTGATTTCCATCGCGCACAAAGTACCAATCTCCCAATTTATATACCGATATTGGTGGCAATATCACATCATTCATGTGTGCTTCGTCTATACTTTCCCAACGATGTTGAAGGATGTGAGATTTAGGATAAAACGCAGAAGAGAAATCTTGGTATCGGTTTTCTGAGCCTATGATATTTTTGACAGGAATTGTTTGCATTCCCTTGTAAGATTGCGAATCAGGCTTAATGAGTTTTGTGACTTCGTAAAACGATAATAGATTTGGATTTTTCCATCTAAATGTGGCAAGCACTTTCTGAATCTTAGCCCTACGGCAAGCTGCATCAAAATCCCCTGAAATTGTCAACTTGTCTGTCATTTGTGCCCTCCCTGGCAACCTAGAGTTTTATCGTCAATAAGACGAGCTCCGTAAACGTTAATAATTTTTGTATTCCCTCTAATATTTTCACGTGGTGCATTTCTATCGTCTAGATGAACGTGTCCATGAAGAAGATATTTTGGCTGATACTTATCTATAAATGACAAGAAACATTTAAAGCCTCTGTGACAAAGGTCTGGGCCATCTCCAATTCCAAATGGCGGTGCATGGGTAATAAGAATATCTAAGTATCTACCATATTTACGTTTATTATACATAAGCTGTGGTACAAGTTTCCACATTCTGTACTTCATTTGGCGTTCTGTATACTGGCTATTGCCACCATTGTAATTCATGCATCCGCCAAGACCTGCAATTAATAAGCCAGTCTTCTTATCTCTGTAACACTTGCCGTCAATCATAAAGCCATAGAATTTTTGGTATCCAAAGCTATGTTCATTGCCCTTAATAGGGCTTCTAAAGAAAGCATCGTTTTTATGTAATGCAATATTAAAATCTTTTAGATTATGATTGCCGTAAACGTAACAAAGGTCTCTATTCAGCATTGTACTTACATAATCATAGGACTCTAGAGGCATATCTCCACAAGAAAGGATAAGATCTACATCTTTATAGATGTCTTTTACATTAGAGGAAAACGCTAGTGTTCTTGTTGTGTCAGAAATGCAAAGTATCCTCATGATGGCCTCTTTTTGGGGTTTTGACCCCTTCTACAGAAAAAATTATATAAAAGAATGCTGTTTTTTCAATAGACAGAAGTTTAAAGAGAATAGAAAATAGATTTGTTTAGAGGTTTTTGAAAAACCTCTTAACTGGAGGAAACATGGCTCTTGTTATAGCTTTAATTGTTGTTGGCTTATTTGTTATTGTAATGGCAGTTGGCATTACATTCTTTATAAAAATGATGTGTAGACCAAATGTTCATACCCATCAAGAAGGTATGGAAACCATGAAAGCATGTGGTTTTGATTGTGCTGAATTTGAAAATACTCATCCGCATGAAGAATTTTCATTTAAATCCCCACGTGGATATACTTTAAAGGGTCTTATTTATAGAAATGAAAATGAGACTGGAAATGAGGATGGACATGAGGCCGGTGATGAAGCCAAAGGGGCAAGGCAAAAAGCTGTAATCCTAGTACATGGCTATACCGGAAGTTATTCTACTATGTACCCATATGCCAAAATGATGTATGACCTTGGCTTTAATGTCATTGTTTATGACCACAGAGGCCATGGTTACAGTGACAAGGGCAAAGACCAATTCTGTAGCATGGGTTATTTTGAATCAATGGATTTAATTGACCTCTTCTACTATATTAAACCGCGCTTTAAAGATGATTGTATTTGGGGAATATTGGGAGAATCAATGGGTGCAGGAACTGTAATGCAGACTGCTTGGCAAATCAAAGAACTGTCCTTTGCTATTGAAGATTGTGGATATTCTTGTATGATAAAACAAGCTAAATCTATCATGAACTCAAAGCACGTTCCAGCCTTTCCAATGCTCTATCTTGGCAACCTTATTATAAAAATGCATTTTAAGTTCTCGTTATACGACATCAATGCCATTGAGGCAATGAAAAAGACTGACATTCCAATGCTCTTTTGCCATGGAGATGCAGACACCTTTGTTCCAACTCAAATGGTTTATGAAGTTTACAATGCAAAGAAAGACAAAAAGACTCTTCAACTGTATGCCGGCTCACCTCATGCTAGAAGCTTGCTAGAACATACAGAACAATACTACCAAGTTGTTGAAGATTTTCTTAAGAAGAATGTACTCGTTTAAGTCTTAAACGCAATTTATACCAAATTTGCTACTTTTTTAAAAATTTAGAAGAAATTTTCTTCCAAAATTTTCAAAATATGCCATTTTTAGAAGCTTTTGGCTCGTAGCGACAAGGACAGAGGATTTTGCAAACTTGCAAAATCCTCTTCATTTAATCCTTTTCCACGAGACGACAAACTTGATTTCGTAATCCTGTTTTGCTTTAAAGCAATGTTCCTTAAGAGTAGACGGGCCACAACTTCCAGTTCCTATGCCCTGCTGGAAAGCACTTAAAGTAACATATGTGCCAGTTATCTTTTCATCACTTTGATGCTTCATTTCTGTAAGCTCTAAGTCAGAGTAAGGCTTTACTCCAAGGTTGAAGGGTTTGTCTACAGCGTCAAAGCGAACCAAAGTTTTACCATTACTTACTTCAACAAATGTTGTGTCACATCTATTACCACTTTCCTGTGGCTTGATATTTGGCTCTGTCATTTCTGTAACAAGTCTTTCATTTAAGCATATTGGGCTTTGTTCTTTCATATCTTCATATGATTCTAGAGCTCTTCCAAACCAGCAAACCTTTGTAAAGGAAGAATCAAGCTTAAATGTTTTACCAAATCTTGGAAGATAACCTTTTGCACTTACTGGATGTAAAAGACTTGTTACCAAAACAGCACCATCAAATCCTTCTGGCACTTGGCAAGCCTCGTAGGTGTCTACACTTAAAAATCTGTTTCCAGCATCTTTAATTGAGTTCATTACAACCAAAGGAGATTTTGAAATATCACCCTGCTCTATAAGTTCAACAGTTTCTTTGTACCATTTTAGCATTGGATTTTTCTTCAAAAGAGGTTTGTCGTTGTCTGTTGATGCTCTGAACAGAATTGTATAAGGACTGCCTGAAATCATAGTATTGCTACCAAAATTAAATGAAACATTGCCTTTTTGGACATCAAAACCTTTAGGAAATTTTTCTACAGTTTTAGGACAAGGAAGATTTAGAGCTTTAAGCTGAATTTGATCTTGGCCAACTTCTTCTCCTTTTTTGTTGTAAGTAGTAAATAGAACAAAAGTTCTATCTTTTACTTCAAAGTTAACTCTAATTTTTTGAAGAGGTTCAACATTAGGGATATATTCAAAAGCCTTGTTATCATCCACCTTAACCAAGAGTTTAAACTCGTTTCCGTTAGTAAAAGCAGTTGTATTGAAGATTTCAAATTCATTGTCTTTTATGTGAGAAACTCTTATTGGTCTGTAAGTATGTCTTACAAGATATGCTCCTGTTGAAGGACGCCTGTCTGGATAAAAGAGACCATCAACACAGAAATTGCCATCATGAATCCATTCTCCATGGTCTCCACCATAAGTATAGCTACCATCTTCATGAAGAACTGCATGGTCTACCATCTCCCAAACACAACCGCCAATTAGACTGTCATATTTATAAATTTGTTCCCAATAACCTTCAATATTTCCAGGACCTACACCCATTGCATGAGCATATTCACAAAGAAAATAAGGCCTGTCGTTGAACTGTTTTGTACGGCTTGTACCCTCACCTGCTGCCTTAACTTCTAAAACAGGTGGATACATTTGACTTGCCACATCATAGGCTTTGCGTTTTGCATGAACAACACTTTCATAATGAACTGGAATTGTACTTACACTTTTAAAATACTTATACATTGCATAAGTATTACAGCCATCTCCAGACTCATTACCTAGACTCCACATTACAATTGGTGTTGCAAGAAGTTTGTCCCTATTATAGTGTCTAACTGCACGGTCAACATAATGAGATTTCCAAGCTGGATTATTTGAAAGCCAATTCATTGAGGTTGGTATTCTTTGAACAAAAACACCATGAGTTTCTAAGTCTACTTCATCTACAATGTACAAACCATATTCAGCTGCAAGTTCAAGCAATAATGGATCTGGAGCATAGTGAGATGTTCTAATCATATCAATGTTAAATTGCTTACAAAGTTTAAGATCTTTATCAATATCAGAAGGGCTCATCACATATCCGTTTTTAGGATTTGTATCATGATGATTCACTCCGTGGAATTTGATTTTATGTCCATTAACAAGGAATAATCTCTTGTCAATCTTTACGGTCTTAAATCCTACTTTTTGTTTAATACAGCTGTCTTTTGTCTCAATATAGAGTTCATAAAGCGTAGGTTTTTCTGCATTCCATTCTATGGCTTTAATGCCTTCAAACTGGAATATGGCCTTATTTTCTTGAGAGACAATACTCTTTTGGGCTATTGTTTCACGTGTTTCATGTCCTTCCAAGGAAGGCGCTTTCAAGGAAGGTCCTTCCAAAGTAACTTTAATCTCTAGTTCTCCTGAAGTCTCAACTTCAACAGTAGCATTATAAAGTCCTGTAGTTTCATCTTTTGTAGTCTTAAAATCCATATCCCAAATATCGCATGGGTTGGAAACTCTAAGAAGAACATCTCTGAATATTCCTGTATTTCTGAACATATCTTGGCATTCAAGATATGTGCCATTGCACCATCTTCTTACAACACAAACAAGTTCATTTTTACCTTCATGTATTAAAGAAGAAATATCGAATTCTGCTGTGTTATGAGACTCTTCTGAGTAACCTACAAAACTGCCGTTTACATGAACTTCTATACAGCTCATCACTCCCAAGAAGGATAAAATATAACGCTTTGAAGGTTCTGCAATATCAAAGAAGGTTCTATAAACACCAACATGGTTATACTCTCCTTCTGGTGCGTGCTTAAATCCGTCAAGAACACTAAAATATTCTCCTACAGGTTCTGTGGTTGGTATTTTGGGAGGATTGTATTTGAACGGATATCTAAGATTTATGTAAGCTGGTTTTCCATATCCTCTGAATTGCCAGCAAGAAGGAACATCTAGCTTATCAAACTTCATTGAGTCTGTATTAATACTAGAAGCAAGGTCATTTGGATTGTCATAATAAGCAAAATCCCACATTCCGTTTAGGACTTTCACATAATGTGATTTGTACCGTTTTTCCAAAGCGGTTACTGAGTCTGCCTGAGCTTTATTGGCAAATGGAATAAAATAGCTTCTAGGTTTGAGTTTATTGACTTCTAATACATTAAAATCGCCACATAAGTTGTGATGAAGTTCGTAGTTCATGTTAAAACCTCTTTGTTGTATAATAACGCCATTCTTGAATATGGTCATTTGTTTTGAGATAATCTTAAAGAGGTTTTGCAAAAACTTGAGATCAGTTTTTGCAAAAAACCTATAAATATGAGGTTTTTGCAAAATGAGCTTTGTGAAGATTGGATTTGGATTTGCGAGATA
>CAVEGR010000080.1:0-2653 GCA_963615565.1 Phocaeicola massiliensis
GCAATATATAGCAAAGATTATCAATTTGCAGAGAAAGAAATTATTGAATCTTATATGAGAAGCCTTTTCAATAACTAGGAGGAAAACAATGAAATATTTTTTAGCGATATTGGCTATTATAGGAGAATATCTATTTTATGCAGCAATAGGGGTAGCTATGGGCTGGAAACATGGAGGAGGTGCAATAGTCTTAGCTCTTTTGATTGCTCTTTTTGGCGTAACTTGGAGAGCTATTACAAAAAAAGGAGATAATAATTCCAATAACGAGGACCAAGAACTGCAACCATAGGATTGTGTGATTAGATTTAAGACTTCCTATAGATTTGTATCAATCCAAATGTTTTTTGCCTGTGCCTTGTGTCTTAATGTTCGCAAATTTCATGAAAACACATTGTGGGTTTACATAGTAAAAAGCTAGTATGGCAGCTATGATTCTCATGGCAGGCTCTAAGGGTAAACGCAAGATGCTCCCTCATGCAAGAGTTATGATTCATCAGCCTTTAGGAGGAGCCTCCTTAATGCAGGCTGCAGATTTTGAGATTACTGCCCGCCAGATGGCAAAAGTGAAGAAAGAAGTCTATGACTTCATTTGCTCATGCACAGGAAAATCCTACAGTCAAGTTCAAGAAGACTGTGACCGCAATTTCTGGATGGACGCAAAGGAGGCCATCTCCTATGGCATTGTAGATGAAGTGGTAATGAGGGAGAGGAGGTAGAAAAAAAGGCTTAATCTTTAAAGATTCGTTAGAAAATGTACAGTATAATAAAAAGAAGGACCTAATTTACAAGAGGAGGCCTATTTATTAAGTAAAGAGATATAAGTTTTATTTTTGGAAAAAAGTATTACCAATAGCAGAATATGTTCTTGGTTAGAGAGTATGAAAAGATGGGAAATTCCATCATAGAAGGATTTTATTGTATGGCACAAATTATATGTCCAAATTGTAAGACAGAATTTACTGTCGATGAGAGTGACTACCTTGCAATTGTACAGCAAGTAAGGACCAATGAATTTGAAAAAGAAGTGGAAGCAAGACTTAAAGCAAAAGAATTAGAACTTGATGCAATGGTTGCTAAAGCCACTATGAAATTGGAGCTTTCTTATAAAGATAAAATTGCAGAAAAAGACCAAAAGATTGCACAAATAGAAGCTTCTCTTAAGACAAAGGAGCTGGAAAAGAAAAATGAGATTTCTCAAGCAATTAAAGATAAGGATGAAGAAATTGCAAGACTGAAAGCAGATGCAAGTGCCTTTGAACTTCAAAAAAATCTTGCAGTCTCTCAAGCTCGAGAAACAATAAAAGAGGAGCTTACTGCGAAAAACGAGATGGTAACAAAGCTTCAAAATCAAATTGATAATACAGAAGCAAAACATACTTTAGAATTGCAAACTCAAAAAGCTCTGTATGATTCCCAAACCAAGCTATATTTGGAAGAAATAGAAAGGCTTAAAGAGTTCAAACAAAGTCTATCTACTAAAGCCCTTGGTGAAAGTCTTGAAGTGTTCTGTCATAACGAGTTTGATAAAATTAGATCAGTTGCTTTTCCCAAGGCCTATTTTGAGAAAGATAACGATGCAAGTAATGGCTCTAAAGGTGATTTTATTTTTAGAGACTTTGATGGAGATATTGAGCTTGTCTCTATAATGTTTGAAATGAAAAATGAGGCAGAAAACACTGAAAAAAAGCACAAGAATGAAGACTTTTTTGCCAAACTAGACAAAGATAGGAACCAAAAAGGTTGTGAGTATGCTGTTCTTGTAACTACGTTGGAGCCTGATAATGATTTATATAACGGAGGCATTGTTGATGTTTCTCATAGATTTCCAAAGATGTATGTCATTAGGCCTCAATTTTTTATTCCTTTAATATCGGTTTTACGTAATGTATCTCTAAAAGCGCTGGAGTACAAAAAGGAACTTTCTCTCGTGAAGGCTCAAAATATTGACATAACAAACTTTGAGAACAATCTAGAGCTTTTTAAGGCTTCCTTTGACAGAAATTATGGATTAGCTCAAAACAAGTTTGAAACTGCAATCAGTCAGATAGATAAGGCAATAGAATTGTTCAAAAAAATTAAAGAGAATCTTTTAGGATCACAAAACCAGCTTAGGATTGCAAACCAAAAAGCAGAAGGTCTTACAATCAAGAAACTTGTAAAGGACAACCCTACAATGCAGTTAATGTTTGAAGAAGTGAAAAATCAAAACAACGAAGAGTAATTTTTACATCAAAAAGAATTTGATGATGGCAGTCCAAGTTATATTGGCCTGCCATTTTTTTGTATTTAAACCTTATTTTTTTTAAGAATATTAATTTTTCCCGCCCCATGCGGGGCGCTTTCCCCTTGACGCAAGAGTTTTTAAGACTTTGCAGATTGGTTACTTGCAACAGTCTTTGAATTATCAAGCAACCTGTTTACTTTAACACTAATGTGGGGTTTGACAGCATTGTTCCTAATAATTGGCTAAGTGCGTTCTTGATTTGACTATCTTTGAATTCAATAATTGCTGTTGCTCTATATCCAGCATCCTTGGAAGAAGCTCCACAATGGAAAGCCCTTTCACTTTTTGTTCCATAATCTAAGACTATGAACCTGTCGTGAGACATATTATTTGATTGTAGTATATTCAGTGGATTTTGAGGAAATTCAT
>CAVEGR010000081.1:0-6587 GCA_963615565.1 Phocaeicola massiliensis
GCCTAGATATTAATACTTCTTATGCAATTTATGCCCTTCTAAATGAACAAAAGATGAATGGAGCTGCAGTTCTATACATTGGTGAAGAATTGGACGTTCTTCTAGAGCTCTGTGATAGAATCTTGGTTCTTTGTGGTGGTAAAGTCAGCGGTATTGTTGATGCTAGAAACACAACTAAAGAGGAGATTGGTTTCATGATGACCACAGTTGGTGGTAAGGGAGGCAAAAAATGACAAAAGAAAAGAAAGCCCCTCTTGTTAGATTATCAAAAAGAGATTACATAGATCCAAAGAAAGCCATGGCTATTCGTGTTGGATCTATTGTAGTTGCATTAATACTTTCATCTATTCCAATTATGCTTACAGGTGTAAACCCAATTACAGCGTATTCTGTGATGATTCAAGGTTCTTTAGGTAAATCATATTACATTCAAGATACTGTAAAAAAGGCTATTCCACTTCTTATTTGTGCAATTGGTATAGCTCCTTGTTTTAAAATGGGGTTCTGGAATATTGGAGCTGAAGGTCAGTTGACTTTTGGAGCTATTTGTGCCTCATTTTTTGCAATTAATTTTGGTGCAAAACTTCCATCTGCTGTTATTCTACCTATTATGGCAATTGCTGCCGCTATAGGAGGAGCTATCTGGGGTTTTATACCTGGTTTCTTTAAAGCAAAATACAATACTAATGAAACCTTGTTTACACTTATGATGAACTATATTGCCATTGGTATGGTCAAATGGTTACAAGGTGGACAAGGGCTTTGGGAAGGAAGAGCAGGAACACAGCTTATTCCAAACTTCCATGAAAATACGTACTTGCCTTCTGTATTTGGTATTCATTGTGGTTGGATTATTGCACTTGTTCTTGTTGTCTTTATCTACATTTATATGAATAAAACCAAACACGGCTATGAAGTTGCAGTTATTGGAGATTCTCTGAATACAGCTAGATATGCTGGAATGAATGTTGGTTGGGTCATGATGAGAACAATGCTTCTTTCTGGTGCAATTAGTGGTATTGCAGGTTTTGTTATTCTTTCTGGTGCAAACCATACTCTAACAAGTACTATTGCTGATGGCGCTGGCTTTACTTCAATTACAATTTCATGGCTTTCAAGACTTAATTCATTTGTAATGATTGCAATCTCAATGCTCTTGGCTATTATTGCTAAGGGTTCAAGTTATCTTAACAAGAAAAAGGGCGTTCCTGCAGCTGCTGCAGATATTGTTTCTGGTATACTTCTTTTCTGCATGCTTAGTGGTGAGTTCTTTATTAAATATAAGTTGGTCTTCAGAAAGAGAAGCGAACATAAGGAGTAATAGAAATGAGTGGATTTTGGACAAATTATAATTTCTTAGGACTTATTGCTGCAGCTGGTACTTATGCAACAGCTCTTATGTTTGGAACTATTGGTGAGGTTGTTACAGAGAAATCTGGGAACATGAACCTTGGAGTTGAAGGTATCATGTATACTGGTGGTATTGTTGGTCTTGCTGCAACACACTACTATGAAGCAATTGTTGGTGAAGCTTCTTCACTTGGTATAGTTGCAATGATTATTGCAATTATTGGAGCTTTCATTAGTGGTGCTTTGTATGGTCTTTTATTTAGCTTTATCACAGTCACACTCAGAGCAAACCAAAATGTTACAGGTCTTGCAATGACAACTTTTGGTACTGGTGTTGCAAAATTCATTGGTGAAGCAATGAGTAAGAGACTTGGTGGTTTTGTTTCTGTAAGCAAGCATTTAAAAGATTTCTTTGTTAGTAAGCTTTTCCCTGAGTCATTACAAAACATACCAGTTATTGGTAAAATTGTTTTTGGTCAGGAACATTTCTTCTATCTTGCTATTATTCTTGCTGTAGCAATTCACCTCTTTCTAACAAAGACTAAAACAGGATTATACCTTAGAGCAGTTGGTGAATCACCTGTTACTGCTGATGCCGCTGGTATTAACATCACTAAATACAAATATTTAGCAACAATGATTGGTGGTGGAATTTCTTCTATTGGTGGAATGGTTTTCATTGTTACAACTTCTGGTTGTGTTTGGATGGATAATTCACTTTCTGGTCTTGGTTGGTTGGCTGTTGCATTGGTTATCTTCTGTACTTGGAAACCTCTTAATGCTATTTGGGGCTCCATCCTCTTTGGTTCTCTTATGATTATGTATCTTTGGATTAAGATTCCATTCTTATCATTGGCAACAATCAATAAGTATAACCTCACTGAGCTCTATAAGCTACTTCCATATGTTGTAACTATTATTGTTCTTGTAACTTCTTCTGTTCGTAACAACAAAGAGAAGCAACCACCAGCATCTCTTGGTTTGAACTACTTCAGAGAAGATAGATAGTTTCAGATTAATTCTATTATTAATGCTCTCCTAAATTCTGGAGAGCATTTTTTTTGAGTATAGAGACCTATATAGAAGTTTTAAACATACAAAGTCTGTAGCAAACTACACCAAAAAGCCTTTTCTTTTCAGTTTTGGTGTAGTTAAGTAGCAAAAAACAGTACTAAAGTACGGCCAATGCTGTAGTGACGCTGTAATGCACCCAAGATCCAAGAAAAAGAGGGCTCTCAGTTTTGAGAGCCCTCTTTGTTTTCTAATAAATCAACCTAAATTAGTTGAGATATGTAATTCCATCAATCTGTGCTGTAAAGTATGGAGCACTCTGGAATTCAGGATAAGATTCGTGGAAGATGCCATCCCATACTGCCTCATCCTTATCTGCAACATAGTCGCCGTCTGAGTCAACAGCAAGCATGCTTGTGAGAGTCTTGCCACCATCAATTGTGAATGTAGATGTGTCAAAAATCTGAAGTTCGCCAGATTTAATCTTAGCAATAACCTCGTCCAAAGCTTCCTGTGTGCCAGGTGCTGCAATAGCTGTGTTGAGTTCTGTAACCTTAACATCGCCGTTTGCCATTGTTCCACAGTAGTCGCTAGGAATGTCTTCACCATCAATAACAGCCTTAATGAAGCTATAGAAGTATGGCTCCCAGTCAATACGACATGAAAGAAGAGAAGCTGTTGGAGCCTGCTTTGTCATGTCTGTGTTATAACCAGTGTGGAATACACCATAGTTAGCAGCTGTTGTTGCTGGAGTTGTTGTATCTGAGTGCTGAGAAATCATGACAGCGCCCTTGCTGATGAGAGCCTTAGCAGCTTCAGCTTCAAGGGTTGGGTCTCCCCAAGAGCCAACATACTGAACAATCATTGTTGCGCTTGGGCAAACACTTCTGATACCAAGGAAGTAACCTGACATACCAGACTTAACTTCTGCGAATGGGAATGCACCAACATAACCAACTATTGCTTGATCTGCTGTAATTCTTCCCTCTTCAATCATTTGGTTGAGCTTTAGACCAGCAGCAACACCAGCAACATAACGGCCTTCATAGATGGCTGCAAATGCATTGTATGTGTTGTCTAGACCATCAAGCTGTGAACCACAGTTTGTCAAAGCAACAAATTTAACACTTGGATACTCTTTTGCAACAGGTGTCATGAACTGCTCAAAACCATAGCTGTTATTAAAAATAACTGCACAACCTTCCATTGCAAGTTCTCTGTTTGCTGTTGTAACTGTTTCATCTTCAAGGTGACCTCTGTCAACGATAAGTTCAACATCATAACCATCAGCCTTAAGCTGCTCAATTGCAGCATTCATGCCGTTCATAAAGTTCCATGTGTAACCAAGGTCATTTTCATCATTGATTACAACAAAACCAACTTTTGTTGTCTTTGAAGCTGTTTCTTCTGCTGCACCACCAGCAAATACTGCTGACATTGCAAGAAGAACAATCAAGATAGCAACGAATGATTTTTTCATTTCTCATTCTCCTTTTTTTTAAGGGTCTCGGCCCTTTTTTTTTCATTATTTAGTGAAAACATCCACTGTGGTAACCCCACTAGATTTAGTTTAACACAGTTTTTTTGCATTTCAATAAAAAAACAATAAATTGTTGCCAATTGTTGCAAAAAAACAATTACAAAAAGCAATTTTTCAGTTCAAAGCCTTCTTTGTGAGTTCAAAGACCTCTGTAGGAGAGAGCTTATTGTTGGTCTTAACTTCGCGAATAAGGCCTTTTTGCTTGTAATAATCAATAAGAGGCTGAGTCTGAGCAATATATACATCAAGACGGTGCTTAATTGCTTCTTCTTTGTCATCTTCACGCTGGATGAGATCCTCACCAGTGTCATCGTCCTTCCCTTCTACCTTTGGAGGATTGAAAAGAATATGATAAATTCTACCTGTTGATGGGCACATTCTACGTCCTGATAGACGCTCTACTACCTCTGCTTCAGAAATTTGAAAATCAACAACAGCATCAAGATCAGTCATTTCTGCTAAGGCATCGGCCTGAGGGATTGTGCGAGGAAAGCCATCAAGAATAAAGCCATTAACACAGTCTGGTTCAGCTATGCGGTTGCGAACCATCTCTATTGTGACGCTGTCTGGGACCAAACCGCCTGAGGCAAGAATTGATTTTACTTGTAAACCAAGTTCAGTTTCATTTTTTATGTTGTTCCGGAATAAATCGCCCGTTGAAATGTGAGGAATTCCGTAAAATTCTTTAGCTTGTGATGCAATTGTTCCCTTTCCAGCTCCGGGAGGGCCCAAAAAAACCATTTTCATAATAGCCTCCTAAATAGCAACTACAGTAACTACTACACTACAGGTAGAGCCGTCTGTAAACATCTAAATACTAGCAAAATGAACTTTTTTTGTAAACGAAATTTTAAAACAGTTCCTGATTGATATAGTTGAGATATAGTTGAGCAAATTAGTCCTCTGCTATATCATAAACAAAACCTTAAATGACCATGCTGGAGGGTAAAGAAAAAGAAAATGGACAATGTAAACGACAGAAAAGTAATTCTTCACGCAACAGATTTAGACGGATTCCTCAAAGATGAGGATAAAGCAAAAATTGATCATGTCAGAAAGCTTTATGAAAAATCTTTGACTGCATGTGAAGCAATTGAGAAAGCTGAAGAAAATGGACAAACAAACAAAGAAGCTGAAGAAGATTTAGTAAAGTCATCTGCAGAGATTGGAGCTTACCTAAAAGAAGTTACAGATAAAGAGCCTTCAATTCACGTTTACTGCTTTGAAACCCCACAAGAACAGCATGGTGCTGCTAGCCGGCTTATTGCTAAGCTTAGAGACCCCAATACCGGTCATGAAGAATTTTTGTATTACATTCAAAGAGCATATGAACTGCTTTTCTCACATGTTTTTGCAGATACAGCCCTTCCCCAAAAGAGATCAATTATCACAAAAACACCAGTTAATAATCCATGTCAAAACTATGCAGTTCATAGAATTCCAGATGTTGATAGCAAGCTTAACGGTAATGCCGTAATGTGTGTAATGCTCAGAGGTGCCCTACTTCCAAGTATGATTATAAGTAAGGAAATTCAGGATTACTCCAGTAATGATTATGTAACCCCATTTGCACTCTTCAAAATCAAGCGCGATGAAACCAAAAAAGAAAACAACATGGATTATGTTTTGGATTTAGACCGCTCCTTCTTTAATCTCAAAGAACTTGATGGAAAAGATTTAATTTTTGCAGATCCAATGAACGCAACTGGTGGCTCACTGGTCACAATTGTAAAATATCTGAAAGATAATGGCGTTCATCCAAAGAGTGTAAAATTCATTAACGTCATCTCTGCTTTGAAAGGCTCACTTCGTATTGTACGTGCAATTGAAGACTGCGAAGTTTACACACTCTGGATGGATCCAATACTTAATGATGCTGCATATATCCTTCCAGGACTTGGAGATGCAGGTGACAGACTGAACGGAATGGACCTTCCTGGCAATCCACGTAATATGATTCAACTTATTGCAGATTACGGTGCAACCATCACAAATCTCTACCGTGCACAGGTCAAAAAAATTGAAGAAACTGTTCTTGGTTAATATCTTCATTCTGCTCAGTGTTATCTTAATTTTCACCGGATGTTCCACTACATCTAAGACCGATACCTCTGAGCAGTTTATCAAAACAACAATAGACAGTGCCAATGAATACATCTCAAAAGGAGAGTATAATTTGGCACTGGAAGTTTATAACTCTGCATTGGAATCTGTTTCAGATTATAGACTTATATACAACAAAGCCATAGTTTTGGCTTATTTGGGTCATTATTCGGTGGCTGCAAAAGTTTGCCAAGATGGATTTGAAGAATATAATTACATTCTTTCATTTAAAACAGCACAAGCATACTATTACACTCTCGCTGGAGATAATGACAGAGCTTGTGAAATTTATTTGGAAGTTTTGGATTTAAATCCGTATGATATAACCACTAGAAATACGTTAATAACTTTATATAAAAACATTGGCTTATATGACCAAGCACTTGAGCAAGCCTTCATAATGTGGAACCAAGGATACAAAACATCAAGTAATTTGAGTTTGATTAAAGAGCTGCAGGAGCTTTTGTAAATTTTTCCATTTCTTTACGAACTAAAGAATCACACATTTCATTAAATTCAATACCGGCATGACCCTTAACCCAAACCCAGTTAATCTCAAAATTAGAGCGAATCTCATCAAGTT
>CAVEGR010000081.1:6597-8250 GCA_963615565.1 Phocaeicola massiliensis
GGATCCTTAGAAGCAGTTTTCCAACCATTCTTTTTCCAGTTGTAAATCCAAGCTGTTATACCATTTTTTACATATTGGCTGTCTGTAGAAATAGAAATACTTTTGACTCCAAGACTTTGACATGTTTCAAGAGCTCTAATTACTGCAGTAAGTTCCATCTTATTATTTGTAGTTTGTGCATCTCCTCCACTGGAATATGAAAGAATACTTCCATTTGAAAGAACAACAAAGGCCCAACCACCAGGACCAGGGTTTCCTGAGCAACCACCATCAGTGAAAATATCAATCTTATCCATTATAAATTATCCTTTAGAATGACCAATAGCTCTTAACATCTTGTTGTAACCTAAAGGTTCAACAGCACTCTGATCTAGTCCAACAAAATAGAGTATCTCATGTAGAGCTTTGTCTGCATTAGCAAAATCTAGTTCTTCTTCAGAACATATCTCCATTTCCAAGAACCAACCCAAGTAGCGTACATTTAAAAGCTCAGCATGAATATTAAAGCCATTATGTTCAAGACTGCAGTGCCAACCACTTTTCCATTTAACTCTGCAAACTTTACACCCTACCCCTCTAACAAACTCTAAAATACGCTCCCACTCTTCTCCCTGAGCTTGAAATTCAAGTTCAACATTCTTCTCTATTCCATCACATGTTTTTGTTTTTGAAGGTTTAGCGGTAAATAGAACATCTGTTTTTCCATTACAAGTTTCTTTACGTGTTCTAAAAACAGGATCTCCATCTTCAGAATTAGACCAATAAACATCAAATTTTGAAATATCGCCATGATTAATGCATGAAGATATGGAAAGTAGTTTTGATTTGATGCTTTCAACCTTATCATCAGAAACATGGGCCTTAATTTCAGTTTCATAAGACATAGTAACCTCCTAGTCTTTCCAAGGAAATATCATTCCCTTAAGTGAACGTGGACCCACAAGCTCTCTTTCTTCATAGAGCAAGTCATCCCAGTTTAAATCCTTCTTTGTGCTACCAGGATTTTTTGAATAGAACTCATACTTCAGCATAAGAAGTTTAACTGTATCCATTCTGGCTAGACTAATGCCACCAAATCCAGGAATAAGAGTTGCTGTTAATATTGTTATTACTAAGTCAAATATTGTTTTTATAAGCAAGAAGAATGTGGTGCCAAGGTTATCGGCTACTAGACCAAAAGATTTACGTAGCGTTGTAAGTGGAGAGTCTGCTTCAAAATAAAAGCAAAGTGGAAAATAGTATTGCATAGCCAAAAGAAATGCAAAAATGGCCCAAAATAGTATCATTCCAAGAAAATAGCCAAGCATGTTAGCCATTTGAAAGTAAAATGGTATGACATATGCAATGCAGACAGCTAATGCAACAACAAAAGCAAAGTACAAAAGTGCATGAGTGAAGTGCTCTTTAATAGCTGTAAAGAAGTATTTAAAACCTTCTCTCTTATAACGGCTATAGGCATAAGTGTGTGCGTTAACACCAAGATTGTAAATACTTATATAAAGCAAAGATAAGACAACTAGGCAAAGCCATAACCAAACAGAAGTTTCACTTACCATAGAGGCAAGCAACATGAGTCCAAAAGCAATGAGATAACCAAGGTTTAAAAGCACTAAAGTAAGGAGGTTGTCCCATCCGTCAAAAAAACTTTTCTTT
>CAVEGR010000082.1:0-7461 GCA_963615565.1 Phocaeicola massiliensis
AGGACGGGAGATTCTCAGTCTCTAAACAGGGGTTCGATTCCCCTTGGAACTAAAGATGAGAGGCAACCTTAATGGTTGCTTTTTTTTTGATTTGTGCTTTGATTGAGCTACGTAAGGAGATTGCTATGATTACTGCTTCCGATATTTCTCTGTCATACGGCACGCAAGTGCTATTCAAGAATGTTAATATTAAATTCACTCCAGGCAATTGCTACGGTATTATTGGTGCTAACGGTGCAGGAAAGTCCACCTTCCTTAAAATTTTAAGCGGTGAAATTGAGCCCGATACCGGTGAGGTTATTATCACTGCAGGTCAGCGTATGGCTGTTCTGCGTCAAGACCACTTTGCTTTTAATGCTTACACCGTTTTGGATACTGTAATTATGGGCTATCAAAAGCTTTACGATATTCGTAAAGAACGTGAAGAAATCTACTTAAAGGAAGATTTTTCTGAAGAAGATGGCATTAGAGCTGCAGAACTTGAAAGCGAATTTGCAGAACTTGGAGGCTGGGAGGCTGAGGCTGATGCCGGTGTTCTTCTTGATGGTCTAGGAATTCCTGTTTCAATGCATGATAAGCTTATGAGTGATATTGAAGACAACATTAAAGTTCGTGTTCTTCTTGCTCAGGCTCTTTTTGGAAACCCAGATATCTTACTTTTGGATGAGCCTACAAACCACTTAGATTTGGAATCTATACACTGGCTTGAGGATTTTTTAAGCGATTTTAATAATACAGTCATTGTTGTTTCTCACGACAGACACTTCTTAAATACTGTGTGTACGCATATTGCAGATATCGATTTTGGACGTATTCAACTTTATGTGGGAAATTATGATTTCTGGTATATGTCTAGCCAACTTGTAGCAAAGCAAATGAAGGATGAAAAAAAGCGTAGGGAAGAGAAGATTGCTGAGCTCAAGGAATTTATCCAGAGGTTCTCAAGCAACGTGGCCAAAGCCCGTCAAGCAACCAGCCGTAAAAAGCTTATTGATAAGCTTACTATTGACGATATTCAGCCTTCAAGTAGGCGTTTCCCATATGTTGCATTTAAGCCAAATAGGGAGTGTGGTAAGAATATCTTGGAGATTAAAGACCTTTGCAAGACCATAGATGGTTCAGTTGTGTTAGATCATTTGAATCTCTTGGTAAATAATGGTGATAAGATTGCTTTCGTTGGCCCAAATCACTATGCAAAGACTGTGTTGTTTCAAATTATCACAGGCAATCTAGAGCCAGACAGTGGTGAATATAACTGGGGCATAACAACTTCTCAGGGGTATTTTCCAAAGAATAATGATTACATGTTCCAAGAGGATATGAATATTACTGAATGGCTTAGTCAATTTGTTGAGGATGCAGATGAAACTTATATTAGATCTTTTCTTGGTCGTATGCTCTTTTCTGGAGATGAAGCTCTAAAGAGTTGTAAGGTTCTTTCTGGTGGTGAAAAGGTTCGCTGTGTGCTGTCTAAACTCATGCTTGAAGGTGCTAACTGTCTTATCTTTGATGAGCCAACCAGCCATCTTGATCTTGAAGCAATTCAGAGTTTGAACAATGGTCTTATAGATTTTAAGGGTGTAGTGCTATTTAATTCTCATGACCATCAGTTTGTTGATTCTATTGCAAATAGAATTATTGAGTTTACTCCAAATGGAATTATTGACCGTTACATGAAATTTGATGACTATGTTTCAGATCCTGCAATTAAAGCTTTACGAATGGAAAAGTACGGCTCAAAGTCAGCTGTTGCTTTATAAGTTGTTAATTTGAGGTTGTTTTGGTTGATAGTTGACCAAGAACGGAGGTATAGTCATGCTTTTAGCTGTTGATATTGGAAATACAAATATAGTTGCTGCTCTTCATGATGGTATATCTTGGGTTTTCTATAAGCGTATTAAAACTAAGAGTAATTATGCAGTTTTAGATTTTTCTGAGTTAATGAAAACTGTAACTTTTGACAAGGCTGTTGTCAGTAGTGTTGTTCCAATGCTTACTAACAATATTGTTTATGAAATCTTCCAGCGTGCAGGCTTTATGCCAGTTATTGTTGATAAGAATGTTGAAACTGGCCTTGTTAAGGATTCTATTCCAATTGAACTTGGTTCTGATATTCTATGCAATCTTGCTGAAGCTCATAGAATATATCCAAATGACTATGTAACTGTTGCAGACTTTGGTACTGCGTTTACTACTGAAACAATTTCACCAAAAGGTGAAGTCTTAGGTGTTACTATTGGTCCTGGTATGATGACTTCTGTTAAGGCTCTTTTTCAAAGTACTGCACAGCTTCCTGAAATTAGACTTGAATTACCAACTACTGTCCTAGGAAGAAATACTATTGAGTCTATTCGTGCAGGTGTACTTTTTGGGTTTACTGGTCAATTTTCAGCAATTATAGCTCAAATTGAAAAAGAATTAGGGCATAAAGTAAAAGTGATTGCTACAGGTGGTTTTTCTCGCTATATAACAGGCTACGTTAAGGTTGACCGTGCAGATGTCAGTCATACAATCAACGGTGCTAAGTATATTTGTGAGTTGAATAGCTAGAATTTTGTTGTTGTGTTGGCGACAAGTTATTGCAAAAAGTAGCCTTTTCTTACAAGTTCTGTTGTTTTACCTTGACAATTTGTTGCAAAGATGCTGAGTTTTGGATCTAGATGTAACTTTAATGTATAAAGACACTTGTTAAAGTATTCAGGAAGTAAATCCTCATTTTCAGGTATAGTTGCTAGTCCCTCAACAAGAGAGCCACCTAAATGCAGTATAAACTCTTTATCTTTAAATGAAATATAACCAGGTTTTTTAAGATTTTCATCAAAGTTAAACAAGCTGTCTAATTCTTTGGAATGAGTCCAATCTACAAGTTTTCCATCTTTGAATACTAATTTGCAATCTATTTCTTTACCAAGTACTTTGCTGTGAGCTTCTAATTTGCCGTCTAAAGAATTGCAATCAGTAATAAAAGATATTACATCAAAGTTAAGGCTATTTAAGAATTTGCGTCCGTTTGGTAGAACTTGCGTTCCTCCTAAGAAGCGAGAACCTTCAGGAATTTGGACTGTAAAATTTGTATTATTTCCTGTTATATGTAACAAGACAGAATCTGATTGTTGCAAATATTGTCTTCTATAATCTGCAACTAAGCTTTGATCAGCAATTCCAAGCTCTAGTTTATTGTTTATATCTTTCCATTGTTGAGTGTTGTAATCATAAATTCTTGCAACACACCAAGGGACAGAAATACGTCTATTTAATAATATTGGTTCAGCAAGATGTCCAAATTTTTGTACTGTTACAAGATCATCTTTGTCTACAATAAGTTCTAAGTATTCATTGTTATCTTGTTTGTCATTTTCACTTTCGTGGGCCAAACGGAGCATTGCAAAACCTTGAGGGTCCAGAGCCGGTGGAGCGGGGTCAAATTCTAAAACTTGTGTAGGTTTTCCATTTTCTGTAACAACTATTTTTACTGTTACTTTTGTAGTTTCAAGTGCTATATTTGCTATTTCTTTTGCAAATTCTAAATCAATTTCTTCTGTATTGATTGAAAGTGCATCTCCAGCTCTTAGTTTGAGTAGGTCAGTAACAATTGATTTTGCATATTCTTGATTTGTTATACTCATGAATACTTATTTTATACTTTCTACCTTGCATATGCTAGACAAATCTTATAGATAATGGTAATTTACTAACCGATTCTTGAGCCTTTAGGCAGAGGGGGTGAGTTAGTAATGGCATTCGTAAAAGTTGATGAGACTGAACCACTTGAGAAAGCAATTAAGCGTTTTAAGAGAATGGTTGAGAAAGAAGGAGTTATCCGCGAGTATAAGATGCGCGAATACTTTGAGAAGCCATCTGCCATCCAGCATCGTAAGAACAAGGCTTTGGCCAGAAAGCAGATGCTGAAAGTCAAGAAGATGCGTAATTCAAAAGTTTATTAATTAAAAAAAGAGCTGTTGGCTAGTTGCTAACAGCTCTTTTTTGTTGCTTCTGTGATATTAGTGTTCCAAAGCTAAAGTCATTGTTGTTTGGTCACAAACTGAAGCTGGGCCAAAGTATTGAATTGCTCCAGGGAAGGTAAAGCAGGTGTTTTCTGCCCACTCTTGTCTGTTTTGCTCAAAATACTTAAATGGCTTGCCATCAAGCTCAACTAGAGCCTTCTTAATAACAGGTTTCTTCTCTCCATGACGCTGTTCCATATTCATCATCATTGTAATTGGAATACCACCAGCTTTCCATTCTGAGGCTGGCTTTGAGAGGTTGGTAACACTGGAAAGATATCCTGTTAGGTTAGCACTAATGAGGAAGAAAGCATTATATCCTAAGCTATAGCAATAGTCTGCATCAAAGTTTGATGGAAATGCACAACGGCCTTCATAACCAAAGAAGTGGTTCTGAGTTGAAAATTTGCCACAATACAAGCCATCTTTTTTCATTTGCTTAAGCTTTGCATCTACAGTTTGCATCAAAAGTTTTTCAGTTTCAATTTTACTAACTTGTACGTTTCCATGAGGATCTCTGTCTGCAAGAAGCTGTGCTTTAATTTCAACTGGAAGACTGTCAAAAACAGCCTTTGATTGAGTAGAAAGTTTACACTCAACAAAACTAATCTTTTCGCTAGATGACTCAAGTTTGTTAAACTGAGCTTCAGTTTTTGCAAGAAGATCATTAATTTCACTAATAAGAACTTTTAACGAAGGAATAAATTCAATAAGACCTTCTGGAACAAGACAAACGCCAAAATTCATGCCTTTCTCTGCACGTTTTGCAACAACACTTGCAATATAATTTGTGATATCTTCAACAGATTGGTTCTTAGCTTCAACTTCTTCTCCAACAAGGCAAATATTTGGCTGAGTTTGAAGTGCACATTCAAGTGCAATATGACTTGCACTTCTACCCATAAGACGAATGAAATGCCAGTATTTTCTAGCAGAATTTGCATCTCTTTCAATATTTCCAATAAGTTCAGAATACGTTTTTGTAGCAGTATCAAAACCAAAAGAGGTCTCAATACTTTCATTCTTGAGATCCCCATCAATTGTCTTTGGACAACCTACAACACATACAGGCTCGCCTTGGGCTCTAAAATATTCTGCCAAAACAGCAGCATTGGTATTTGAATCATCACCACCAATGATAACAATTGCATTGATGTCATGTTTACGGCACACTTGTGTGCAAACTGCAAACTGCTCTTTTGTCTCTAGTTTGGTTCTACCTGACCCGATAATATCAAATCCACCAGTATTTCTATATTCATTGATAAGGTCATCTGTCATAATTAGATACTTATCTTCAAGAATTCCACTTGGTCCACCAATGAAACCATAAAGCTGACTTTCTTTATTAGCCTTTTTAAGTGCATCATAAAGACCACAAATAACATTATGTCCACCAGGAGCCTGACCACCAGAAAGGATTACTCCAACATTAAGTTTGGAGCCAACACTCTCATTATGACCATTTTCAAAATTTACTTTTGGAAGGCCATAAGTATTTGGGAAGAGTGCTTTCAGTGCATCTTGGTCACTTGCTGCATTTGTTGCTTGTCCATAATGTGGAACAACAGCGTCAATTTCGCCTCTAAGAACTGTAGGAAGCTTAGGTGAATATTCGTATCTTGCTTTTTGTAATGCGGAGATCTTCATAATTTATTCCTCCAAGTGATTTTCTTTACTGAGATTTTGCAAAACCTCTCAGATATTTTACTTTTTTGTAACTCTTTTGTTCAATCTAATACTCGTAAAACATTAGACTTTCTCTTATTATATTCTATATGAATTTAGCCTTATGGATTGATGCTGATTCCATTCCTAAAAACCTCAGAAGCATAATTTTAAAAGCTGCAGTTCGAGTAGATGCTCAAGCATATTTTGTCAGCGATAGAATTCTTTCTGATGTTAAATTGTTTATTGAAGAAGATACCTATAAGATAAGAAGTCTTAAGAAAGCAGAAGGAATTGAGGATAAGGTTGTTCTTAAGGGTTATAAGTCTTCAATTCATAATATAGTTGTTCAAACAGGGCAAGATAGTGCAGATAACTACATAGTTGAAAAATCAGAGCTTCCAGTTTTGTGCATTACTCATGATATTCCTCTTGCAGCTAGAATGTTAGAGAAAGGTGCTTATGTTATTGATGATAGGGGAGAAAGCTACACTCAGGAGAATATCAATGCAAGGTTGAGCAATAGAATTATAAATCAACAGCTCAGAGAAATGGGAATCTTTGATGACCAACAAAGCAAAATGAAAGAATCAAACTTCAAAGCTTTTGCTGATAACCTTGACCGTACTCTAACAAAACTTGGAAGATATTTTGGTTGAAAGTAACCAAAATATCTTCTTGAAAGGTTTTTTTGTTAAATATCTTTTACAATGGCTTTGATGAGTGCAGAGAACATCTTGTTCACAACTAGGCCAGTTTCTAGAACTTCACTATGCTCAAGAGGCTGATCTAGGATGCCTGCAGCCATGTTTGTCATGCAACTGATTCCAAGTGTTTTCATTCCACAATGTGCTGCTGCAATAGCTTCTGGAACAGTTGACATTCCAACTGCATCTGCGCCAAGGATACGTGCAGCACGAACCTCAGCAGGTGTTTCAAAGTTTGGACCTGCAAAGAACATGTAGACACCTTCTGTGAAATTAACTTTAAGTTCTGTAGCTTTTTCTCTTGCAAGTTTTAATAGCTCTGGATTATAAGCACGAGACATGTCAAAGAATCTGAGTCCTAATTTGTCTTCATTATGACCTCTTAATGGACATTCTGGAGCTAATTTGATGTGATCGTTGATTAACATAAGTGTTCCGGGCTTCCAAGCTTTGTTTACACAACCTGCTGCATTAGTGAGAATTAGCTTTTCAATTCCTAGCATGTGCATAGTTTGAATTGGAAATACAACTTGATCCATTTCATAGCCTTCGTAGAAGTGAAAACGGCCTTGCATACATAGTACGTTCTTACCTTCCAGTTCACCAATAACAAGTCTTCCTGCATGACCCTGTACTGTAGAAATAGGGAAGTTTGGAATGTCTTTGTAATCAATGATAATTGAATCTTTAATTTGTTCTGCCATATTTCCAAGGCCAGAGCCAAGAACAATACCAACATCAATTTTTAGATCATTAGTTTTTTTATTAATATAATCACGAGCTTGTACGAGTTTTTTCATTAAATCTTGCATATACACTCCCTTTATTTTTTTTCAATTATACATTATGGTACAGTCGTAGGAAAGATAAAAATTAAGCCAGTGCTTTAATTATTGCTTCTACTGGTAGTCCAATGACGTTTGTCCAACTTCCAGAGATATGGTCAATGAGGGCATGACCAGTTTTCTGAATACGGTATCCACCTGCTGCACCTTTCCATTCTCCGGTAGCAATATATTCCAAGGCCTGTTGTTCTGTTAGAGGATAAAATGTAACAGTAGAGCAGTCATAACCTCTTACAA
>CAVEGR010000083.1:0-13534 GCA_963615565.1 Phocaeicola massiliensis
CAACAACTCTTATTAAGGATGGTAAATTCCAAGATATTTCTAATCTAAAGTGGACAGCTCCACTTATGGCTGGCTATGCAATACCTTTTGATATTGGTGTTAATTTTAATTTCATAGATGATGCAATTCGGTTTTGTGTGACTGCAAATAATTTAAACGGTACATATCACATGGCAAGTTTTACAAGTTATGGTGATTTTTCTAATGCATTAGCAGAATATAATAAAGAAAAAACAGAGCCTGTTCCGGAAGGTCATGTCACAAAAGAATCCAAAAAGTTCGAGCTTAAAACTCCTTGGACTCTTAATTTTGGTGTTGCATTAGCTCCAAACACATTCTTTAATCCAACTATTTCCGTTGACTTTGTTGATGTCATTGGTATGTTTAAGGACTTTGAAACGTCTGATATTCTTCTTCATATGAACGCAGGTATAGAACTCACAGTGCTCATCTTTAATATCAGAGCAGGTATCAACCGCGGGTATGTATCTGTAGGTGCAGGCTTTGGCCTTCTTTGTATGAGAGTTGAAGCTTCATATGGGTGGCAGGAATTTGGCACTGAGATTGGTGATAAACCAGTTGATTCCTTCACCATAAGATTTAATCTTGGATACGATAAATAATTATTTCTCGCGGTAGGTGATGCGACCCTTTGTTAGGTCATAAGGAGACATCTCAACTCTAACTCTGTCCCCTGGGACGATTTTGATATGGTTTTGTCTCATTCTACCTGACATGTGCGCAAGAATCACGTGTTTGTTTTTGAGTTCAACGCGGAACATCACGTTTGGAAGCGCCTCTTTGACAAGACCTTCAACTTCAATCGCCTCTTCTTTAGCCATCATTCCTCCAAATAGTGCTGTGTATAGGGTTTAGGACCCTTTAATAGAACTCTAATACGTTAACTCAAATCTTTTTTGGTTGTCAATATTATTTGACGTGTTCACTTGATAGGTTGTATCATTAAAGGGCTATTTAGAGGTTCTAAAAAAGGCCTCTCTGTGGCAATTATTTTGATGGAGGTTTTCTATGGCTAGAGGTGAAATCAGAAAAGAAAGTAAAGGCAGAAAGTCAGAGAAAGGTGGAAAGGAAAAAGCTGCACAGCAGCCAGCATACATTGCTCCAGAAGTTATTTCTCATAAGAAAGACAAAGATAGATAGGAGAAAAGAATGGCAAAGGAATCGGTATTGAAGAAATACATTGCAACGCATGGAGATGACCCCAATGATGTCATGGTGGCATATGTTGCACAGCTAGAGACCATTAGCAAAGTCAGCCCTCTTGTAGCTAGTAAAATTGTAGGAGAACTTGAAAATCAAAGAAGCCATCTCAAGCTAATTGCAAGTGAGAATTACAGCAGCCCATCTGTACATCTTGCAATGGGAAATCTTCTTACCGATAAATATGCAGAGGGCTTTGCTTATCACAGATACTACGCCGGTTGCGAGAATGTAGATGCCATTGAGGATTACGCTTGCAAGACGGCATGTAATCTTTTTGGTGCGGAGCACGCTTATGTTCAGCCACATAGTGGTGCAGATGCAAATCTCTGTGCATATTGGGCCATTTTAAATGCAGTTGTAGAGCTTCCTGCTCTTGAAGAATTGGGTGTTACAAACCCTGCATCGCTTACACGTGAGCAATGGAATACAATTCGTGAAAAGACTGGCAATCAAAGACTTTTGGGTCTTGATTACTACAGCGGTGGACATCTTACACATGGGTATAGGTTGAATGTATCGGCACAGATGTTTGATGCATATTCGTACTCTGTAGATGAAAAGACAGGCCTTTTGGATTACGATGAAATTGAAAAGCTTGCCAAGGAAATTAAGCCCTTGATTCTTCTTGCAGGCTACAGTGCATATCCAAGAAAAATTAACTTTCGCAGAATGCGTGAGATTGCAGACTCCTGTGGTGCAGTGCTCATGTGTGATATGGCACATTTTGCAGGCCTTGTAGCTGGAAAAGTCTTTAAGGACGATTTTGATCCTGTCAAATGGGCCCATGTTGTTACAACAACAACTCACAAAACTCTTCGTGGGCCACGTGGTGGTATGATTTTGTGTAAAGAACGTTTTGCAGAATCTGTAGACCAGGGTTGTCCTCTTGTAATTGGCGGACCACTTCCACATGTTATGGCCGCCAAGGCTGTTGCTTTAGAAGAAGCTTCAAAGCCAGAGTTTAAAGACTATGCCCAGCGCGTGGTGGACAATGCAAATGCTTTGGCGGATGCATTTATTGAACAAGGAATTATACTTCAAACTGGAGGAACAGATAACCATCTTATGCTGGTTAATGTTTCTGGATTTGGAATAAATGGTAGACAAGCAGAAAGTGCGTTAATTGATTGTGGTATTACTTTGAACCGCAATGCACTTCCTTTTGACCCAAATGGTCCGTGGTATACAAGTGGTCTTAGAATTGGAACTCCAGCCGTTACAACTTTGGGTATGGGCAAAGAGGAAATGAAGGAGATTGCCTCTATCATTACATTGGTTTTGAGAAATACTCGGCCAGCAGTGATTTCTAAGGGGCCAAAAGCCGGAACCTTAAGCAAGTCAAAGGCTGTGACAGATGAAGAAGCAAAAGAACAGGCAAGAGAAAGAGTACATGCACTTCTTTCAAAGTTTGTGCTTTATCCAGAATTGGACTTAGATTTTCTTAAAGAAAATTTTCAAAAGGGAGAGAGTGAAAATGAGTAAAATTCTTGATGACAGAATGTATAGTAAGGATCATGAATGGGTTAAAGTTGTAGATGGTATTGCAGTTGTTGGTATAACTGATCATGCACAAGATGCTCTTGGCGAGATTGTCTATGTTGAACTTCCTGAAGTTGGTGACAGTTTTGAATCTGGAGAAGAAGTCTCAAACATTGAATCTGTAAAAGCCGCAAGCCCAATTATGTCTCCAGCATCAGGAGAGATTTGTGAAGTTAATGAAGCTCTTGATGGTAGTCCTGAGCTTGTAAACCAAGATCCATATGAAGCTTTTATCTATAAAATGAAAGACGCAGTTCTTGCAGAAGATCTTTTAAATGCAGCAGCATACGAAAAATTCCTTGAAGAGGAGAATTAATGAATCCATACATCTCAAATACCAATGAAGACAGAGCATTAATGCTCAAAGCCATAGGTGTTGAGTCTATAGAGGATCTCTTTGAAGGCCTCCCTCAATCAGTAAAACTTAAGGACTCTGTTCCTATTTCTGAAGGTATGAGTGAGTATGAGGTCATTGAGTATCTCAAGGCTCTGGCAAGCAAGAATACTAAGGGAATCTCGTTCTTGGGTGAAGGTTGTTATGATCATATTATTCCTGCTGTAGTACAAGCAATAAGCTCACTTCCTTCTTTTGTTACAGCTTACACTCCGTATCAGCCTGAAATTTCACAAGGTGTTCTTCAAAGTATATATGAATATCAAAGCATGATTTGCGCATTAACAGGAATGGATGTTTCCAATGCTTCCTTATATGACGGAGCAAGTGCAGCAGCTGAAGCAGCAGCATTGGGTATTGCAAACAGAAGAAAAAGTAATGAGATTGTGCTTTCTTCTACAATGCATCCTTTTGCAATTTCTTGTGTTCAAACTTGGGCAAAAGGTAGAGGCCACATTGTTCATATTGTTCCAGAGAAAGATGGAGCCTTGGACATAGAAGAAGTCAAAAAGGTTTTAAATCCTGCTACAGCCATAATGATAGCCCAAAGTCCAAATAAATACGGAATTATTGAGGACTATACCGGGTTAGCGGACATTGTTCATGACTCTGGTGCTCTCCTTGCTATCTCTTCAGATCCACTAAGTTTAGCCTTACAAAAGAGTCAAGCAGAATGGGGTGCAGATGTAGCCATAGGAGATACTCAGCCATTAGGAATTCCAATGGGCTTTGGAGGCCCTTATTGTGGATACTTGGCTGCTAAACAGCCTCTAATGCGAAAGATTCCTGGAAGAATAGTTGGAAGAACTTTAGATTCTCATGGAGATACTTGTTATGTTCTTACTCTTCAGGCTAGAGAACAACATATAAAGAGAGAAAGGGCTACAAGTAATATTTGTTCAAATGAAGCTCTCATGGCTCTTACAAGTGCTGTTCATCTTTCAGTTCTTGGATGGAACGGACTAAAAGAAGTTGCAAACTATTGTTATGCAAAGAGTCACTATCTTGAAAGTGAACTTGTGAAGTTAAATGGTATTTCACTTGCCTATGATAAGCCTTTCTGGTGTGAATTTGCTTTGAAATTCCAAGACGCTTCTATAGTGGATGGCTTTATGAAAGCATTACTGGATGAAGGTGTCTTTGCTGGTGTTAAACTTTCAGAAATCACTAGAGATTCAAAAGATGAAGGTATTCTTGTTGTTGCTGTTACAGAAAAACGCACAAAAGAACAAATGGATAACTATATTGCAGTAGCAAGGAGGTTTTTGAAATGAGTGTACCTACCATTTTTGCAATTTCAAAAGAAGGTAGAACTTCTTTCAGGCTTCCAAAGCTTGATGTTCCAGAGTTTACAGAGTCCTATAAGAAGGAACTTCCAGAAAATTTAAGAAGAGTAGAGCCTGCAAGACTTCCTCAAGTTTCAGAATTAGATGTTGTAAGACATTACACAAAACTTTCTGCAATGGCCTTTGGCGTTGACAATGGTTTTTATCCTTTAGGCTCTTGTACAATGAAGTACAATCCAAAGGTTAATGAAGTAGTAGCCTCTTTAGACGGCTTTACAGAAATGCATCCACTTCAAGATGTATCAACAGTACAAGGATCTCTTGAATTGATGTATGATCTACTTGAGAAACTTAGTGCTATTACAGGAATGGACTGGGGCACATTACAACCTTGTGCTGGTGCTCATGGAGAGTATACTGGTCTTAAGATTATTAGAAATTATTTCCTTGAAAAGAAGGATTTTGCAAGAACAAAGATTTTGGTGCCAGAATCAGCTCATGGAACAAATCCGGCAAGTGCCGCAGTGAACGGTTTTGAAGTTGTTCAGGTTCTTGCAGACAAAAGAGGTCTTGTTGATCTTGAAGACTTAAAATCAAAGTTAGGTCCAGATGTTGCTGGTATCATGCTTACAAATCCAAGCACTCTTGGTCTTTTTGAACAGGATATTCTTGAGATTGCCAAGCTTGTTCATGAAGCTGGTGGTTTACTTTATTATGACGGAGCTAACCTCAATGCTATCTTGGGAAAAGCACGCCCCGGTGATATGGGTTTTGATGTTGTGCATCTAAATCTTCATAAAACCTTTGCAACTCCTCATGGAGGTGGGGGTCCGGGTAGTGGTCCAGTTCTTGTTAAAAAGAATTTAATTCCATTTATTCCAAGTCCAGATGTCATTAAGAAAGGTGATGGTACTTATGATTTTAATTGGAATCTTCCTTGTCCTATTGGTAAGGTTAGTACTTTCTGGGGTAACTTTCTTGTATTTTTAAAAGCGTATGCTTTTATTCTCTCAATGGGAAAAACGGGTCTTAGAGAATGTGGAGAAGGAGCTGTTCTTAATGCAAACTATATTCTTGCACGCTTAAAAGGCTCTTATGATGTTCCTTATGGTAATAGATGTATGCACGAATTTGTAATGAGCTTATCAAAGTTAAAAGACGAGACTGGTGTTACTGCCATAGATGTTGCAAAGGGGCTGTTGGATAGGGGGTATCATCCACCTACCATGTACTTTCCTATGATTGTTCATGAAGCATTA
Organism: Phocaeicola massiliensis; assembly: GCA_963615565.1. GTDB lineage: Bacteria > Spirochaetota > Spirochaetia > Sphaerochaetales > Sphaerochaetaceae > UBA9732. The sequence goes on from CAVEGR010000083.1 coordinate 5,703, forward strand.
ATGATAGAACCAACTGAAAGTGAAGCAAAAGAAACTTTGGATGCTTTCTGTGATGCAATGCTTGAACTTCATGATTTGGCATACAAGGATGCTCAAAAACTTCATAATGCACCAGAGACAACTGTCATTGGAAGAGTTGATGAAGTTATGGCAGCAAAGAACCCAATAGTTCACGAGTAATGAGCTTTTTGAGGTTGTGTAAAAAAATCAAAACCGCAAGGAGAAATTCATGTCAGAGATATTAATAAAAAACGGTTTAGTTGTTGATAACAAGCAAATGAAGAAAGCCGATATTCTCATAAAAGATGGCCTGATTGCAAAGATTGCAGAAAAAATTTCAGAAAAAGACTGTAGTCAGGACATCAAAGATAATCTCAAAGTTGTTGATGCTGAAGGTAAGGTTGTTATGCCAGGCCTTATTGATGCACATACTCATTATCATCTTGTAAGCCGTGGAACAGTTACTTGTGACAGCTTTGTTCAGGGCTCTAGGCTTGCAGCCTTTGGGGGCGTTACTACTGTTGTTGATTTTGCAGATCACAACAAAGGTATGGGTTTGGTCGAAAGTGCTAACTATAGACTAGATGAGATGCGTCCTGGCATGGCAATTGATTATACAATTCACCAAGGTGTTTACGGTCACGGATATAACAGTACAATTGGAAAGCAACTTGAAGATCTCAAGAAGATGGGCATTAAGACTCTAAAGATTTTCACTACATACAGAAACACTGGTTATCTAATTGAGAATCAAGATGATCTTTTAGACCTATTTCAGAATGCAAAGCGCCTTGGAATGATGGTTTGTGCACATTGCGAGTTCAATCCATTGATTGAAGAGCTTTCAGATAACTGGACTGGTGATTTTTCTCCAGCTTCTCATGCAAAGCTTAGACCTGCAGAGGCAGAAGGTAAAGCCATAGATTTATTTGGATCAATAGCGCTTAAGGCTGATTGTCCGCTCTATGTGGTTCATGTTTCATCCAAATGCGGGTTGGATGCCGTCAGACGTCTGCGAGAGAAGGGTCTTGAGGTTTACGTGGAAACAACACCTCACTATCTTTTCTTGGATGATAGCTATCTAGAAGGGCCTGATGCTTCTCTATATGTGATGACACCACCTTTACGCGATAAAGCTTCTAACATTGCACTTCAAGCTGCTGTTGAAGACGGCGAGGTTCAAGTTATTGCAACAGACCACTGTGCCTTCACCCGTGAGCAAAAACTCTCAAGTTCAGATTGCAGAACAATTTATCCTGGAATTCCTGGCACAGAAGAGATGTTTATTCTCCTTAATACTTTCAGAGAGAAGGAAGTTGCTGCGGGCAAGAACTTCCCACTGACCAAGTTGGTTGAACTTATGAGTACTAATCCTGCCAAGTTATTTGGCATCTATCCACAAAAGGGCTCTCTTGAAATTGGTACAGATGCCGATATTTGTATATTTGATCCCTCCATTAAATGGACTTTAGAAGATAACAATGTCCATTCTGCTTCTTTGTATACACCATACAGAGGTTTCAACGTTCAAGGAAAGGCCATCATGACCATTCTCAGAGGCAAGATTATTATGGAAAACAATCAATATTACGGAATTCCGGGAGAAGGGCATTTTCTCAAGCAATGCTGAGGCTAGTTTTTTAATTCCAACTTCCAAGAGGTTTTGAATGATTAAAGCGATAGTTTTTGATTTTCACGAAATTAAACTTTCAGAAGACAGCTCATTTCTTAGGAATTTAAAGGTTGCAGGTTTGAGATTTGCTTTCATAGGAGAAGAATCAAAGCTCTTTAAAGCAATGCCAAATCCTGAACGCTACCAACATGCTTTTCTGAATTTAGAAGCAAGTGCAGATGAGACTGTCATTATCAGTGATAGACTAGAAGCTCAAAGAACCGCAAGAAATGCAAAATGTATTTCCATTGGAGTTTCTTCCAATGAAATTGAATATATCCTAAAAGGCGCAGATCTTGTGTTGGCCCACATAGATGATTTTCCAGCTTTTTCTACTGCGGATGAGTTTGCATCTATCTTAGATAAAGAAATTAAGGCTTTCTATAAAAGAACAATCATTGGAACGCTAATAGATGCAGCAATTAAAACTAGAGAACATGCATATGCACCATATTCTAATTTTAAGGTAGGAGCTGGTCTTTTGACTGAAAACGGCAACGTCTATGGTGGGTGTAATGTAGAAAATGCCTCATTTGGAGCTACCATTTGTGCTGAGCGTGGGGCTTCAATGGCTGCAATTGCAGCTGAAGGTAAAAGTGAATTCAAAATGATTTCAATAGCTTCTTCTGCTGAAGATCCGGCACCACCATGTGCTATTTGCAGGCAGTTTCTTTCTGAATTTATGCCTCCATACGGTCAAGTTTTTCTGATTTCTGTAACTAGTGGCGTTCTTAAGCATTATTCATTTGAAGCCTTGCTTCCATGTACTTTTACAGAATTCTAAGAGGTTTTGCAAAATGAAACATAATTTTACATTAGCATTGCTTTTGATCTCCCTAGTTTTAATTGTGTCCTGTTCCACAACTAACGGGATGATGAATGAAATTGCAATAGACTCAAATCTTACTCTTGAAGAAAAAATGGATAATCTTGGATATGAGAGTGTTGCAATAACCTATCCTACAATTGTTTATGATGGAGAAGAGTGGAAAGAAAGGCTTATTCAAATGCTCAAAGATACAGAAGACTACTTCATTTGTACTGTATTTTTAGGTTCTGAATGCGATGAAAACCAAGAAATCTTTGATGTAATGAAAAGTAAAGCACAGGAAGGTGTAGAAATTTACATTGTTACTGATGGTACAAGCTCTTTGGACATGACAGAATCTAAGTATCATTTGAGAACATTGTATGGTCTTAGAGAATACGGGGTGCATTTGTTAGAGTACAATCCTCTTAACGTAAAGAAAATTGCTTGGGGAGTTAATCTATACTTTCGAGAACACAGAAAGTACTTTGTTTCAGACGGACTTCATGTTGCAGTTGGAGGTATGAACCTCAATTATATTTCTACTAGTTCTGTTGAAAATGGTGGAGATAGAGATTCAATGTACATCTTTGATTCTTACTCTTGTGCCAAAGTATTAACAGAAGCATTTACTAAGTTTTGGAATAGATATAGTTGGGAAACCATTGAAGAAGGGAGTCTAACTGCAAAATATGAAGATGCTCAAGAAGTTGGCACCATAAAAGGATGGATAGAGGACCAAGTAAATGGTGGTGAAATTGGGCCTTTGTATGGAAGTCTTCTTGCTGAAGCAAAAGAAGAAGTTTTAATTCTTCCATTTCTTCCAACTTTAGATTCAGACATATTTGATGCTGTAAAGAGTTGTACAAGTAGAGGTGTGAAAGTTGAGATGATCCTCAGAGTTGATGACAGAGAAACACTATTAAAGGCTTCAAGATATGCAGCAAAAGATCTTCTTGATGCTGGTGTAGATGTGTTGCTGGAAGATCAAGATAAATATACAAATGGCTCACTTTTACATGAAAAACTTGTAATTATTGATGAGCGTTATATAATTTGTGGCTCTTCTAATTTTAATCATAGAAGTATGCACAGTTCTTCAGAAGTTACTCTTGTAATTGATTGTCCTGAACTTGCAAAGCAAGTAAAAGAGCACTATCTTTCAATTCGCGATTACTCTAACGAAGTTACCTATGAACAGGCAGAGCAATGGCATAATTTGTCTAATAAATTGAATTTCCTTTTGAATTTATATGGAGGCTGAGAATGAAAAAACTAATAGTTCTTCTTTTATGCCTTTGCATAATTTTCTCTCTTTTTGCAACAAATCTAAAAACTTCCTATTTTAATTTGGGAGTAGGATTTTCTGTTACAGGTAGAAATGATGAAGTTTCTACGTTAGCTTTAGATGTTTCTTATATTCCCTTTGATTTTGATTATTGTAATCCATTTCTTCGAGTCTGGACATGTGCTTCTTGGGATGGAAAGAAAGAAGTAAAACATGACAATTTTGGTTTAGGTCTTACTATTGAGGTAGGACGCTTTAAATTTAACCCAATGCAGTTTGCTACAAATAATCCAAGTCCTTGGACACCTTGTCTGACCGTTGGCATGATTTACAATAAGCTAAACAAAGAAGAAAAGTTGTCTCCAAAATTATACTTTGAAGCTTCAATCTTTAGAGTTAGTGAAAAAGATTACACTTTTGAATGGTTCTCGCCGTTTGTAATTATCAATGAAAATACAAAGCTTTGGGGTGTTACTGTCTTTAGATTTACACCTCTTTTCCACATTGGTAAGGAGGTAAGAATATGAGAAAAAAAGGCTTAAAGAAATTTACTATTTTAATTTTAATATTTGTCATAACAATGTCCTGTATCTATGCAGAAGATGAAAAAAAATCACAATCAGTGTTGTTTAAGGACATTGCAATTAGAATTGGAGAAGCATCTTTTCTCTTTGATCAACACTCAAAAATGGGTGCAAATTTTCTTGGTGGAATAACTGTTGGGCTAACAAAGAGAACTGAATTGGCCCTTGAGGCAATTACTCCTCTTGTACCAGAACCTTTCTCAAATGTGATAGCCGGTTTTGAATTTAGTTATAATCTTTTAGGAGAAAGAGTAAGTGAGAAGAACAATGCAGGAAGTGGTTTGAATATGCTCCTCAGTGCTGGACTGTTTTTTAGCAATCACAACAATAAAGGACAGTTTCTGCCAACCTTTTTGACGTTTAGAATTGTACCTCTTACAGCTGGAAGTCCTTATTCTGGAAGACGTGAGCATTTACTTCCAATTGGTGTTGCATGGAACTTTCAAGATAATAGTTTTAGCTTATTTGTAAGCATCATAATGTATGATAACTACATAAAAGGAACCTGGCGCGATTATCAATAACGCAACAATAACGCCCAATAGTGCAAATTTAATTCTCTAGTGCCATTATCTCAGCTCTGCGTTTTACATGGCGCTCTTCCATTGAGACAGAAGCATCAATGTATGAATCAAGCATGTTTAAGACGGGCTCCGGGTAGTCAATTCTTCCTCCAAAGGCTATAAAATTTGCATCATTATGTTCTTTTGTCATTTTTGCAGCGTAACAATTTTGAGGTAGTGCACACCTAATGCCGTGAATCTTGTTTGCAGACATTGACATTCCAATGCCAGTTCCGCAGCATAGAACTCCAAATTCATAACCACCTTTATTAAATTCCTCACAGGCAGCTTTAGCCATAAGAGGATAGTCTACAGATTTTTCTTCTGCAACACCAAGATAGTTTACTTCATAACCTCTAGCTTCAAGATGCTTTACAATGGAAGCAGTAAGATTTACTGCCCCATGATCATTTGCTACTACAACCTTTTTCATTTCTGACCTCCCAATAGTCCTCAATTCATTGGAGCTGGTGCAATTTTAATTACATTTGGAATATTGCGAATAGACTTAACAACCTTTTTGAATGATTCTTCGTTATCGCATTCCATTGTAAATGTTCCAACTAGATTTCCAATTTCATCATCAATTAAACTTCCAGCAACAAGGTGCCCAGAATGATTTCTTATTGCTCCTTCAATCTCGCTGAATAAGTCTTGAGTTCGTTTGCTAGTTACCATGAAACGTTTTGTGATAGTCTCAGCTGCAGTTTCCCACTCAACTTCAATTTTTCTTTGGTCAATTTCTGACATATGAACCAAATTAGGACAATCTGACTTATGAACTATAATTCCACGACCTCTTGAAACATATCCTACAATTGAGTCTCCAGGAACTGGATTGCAACATTGTGCCAGGCTAATCATCATGTTCTTGTTTTTGGCAACTGTGATAGAACTTTTCTTGTAGTCATTGTTAACCTTTCTGACAATATCGCTGTCTGCTAGGTCTTCTGGTGCTACCGGTGCTGGTGGCTCGTTAGAGATTGCAGCTTCAAGATCTTTTTTATGAGCAATGATGTTCTTCTCAATAAGAAGGTTTTCATCATATTTATTAAGCCATGCTCTAATCTTTCTTCTTGCACTTGTAGTATGAGCATATTTGAGCCAAGTTACTCTTGGATGAGCATTCTTTTGTGTAAGAATCTCAACAACTTGAGTATTTTCTAGAGGTTGACCCAGAGGAACAATAGAGCCATTTGCCTTTGCACTTACAGTATGATTTCCAATTTCTGTATGAATCATGTATGCAAAGTCTAGGGCTGTAGCCCCTATAGGAAGCTCAATAGCTTGGCCTTTTGGAGTGAATACATAGATAGTATCTTTCAAAAGCTCACTCTTAATGTCTTCCATGAAGGATTCGCTTTGCTCAATCTCTGAGTTCCATGACTTAAGTTTGGTTGCAATTCTAGAAAGCTGTTGACTATCCATGTTGACCCAACTTGAGCTACTTTGAGCTCCAACATTAGCTTTATAAGCCCAGTGGGAAGCAACCCCATATTCAGCAATCTGATCCATTTCATAAGTACGAATCTGAATTTCCAGAATTACACCATTCATTGCCATAATTGTTGTATGAAGGCTTTGGTAGTTGTTTGCCTTAGGCATTGCAATGTAATCTTTAAAACGGCCTTCCATTGGTGGCCAAAGTTGGTGGATAATTCCAACTAGCGTATAACATTCAGGAACAGTATTACAAATAACTCTTACGCCCAAGATATCAAAAATTTCATCAATTTCTTTTCTTCTCTTTTTCATTTTCATGTAAATAGAGTAAGTGTGCTTGGCTCTAGTGGTGATTGTAATATTTTTAATTCCAGCATCTATACATGCATTTGCAATTTTCTTTTTAACCGTCTCTAAGTACTTATCAAATTCATTTTTCTTAGCAAGTAAGTAATCTTGAATGTACTGATAAGTATCGGGCTTGAGTGTTTTCAGGCTGAGATCTTCCAGCTCTGCTTTCATCCATGCAATACCTAAGCGGTCTGCAAGAGGGGCATAGATATCTAGGCAGTCGCTTGCAATTTCCTTGGCGCGAGTAGGCTCCATGTACTGTAGCGTGCGCATGTTGTGAAGTTTATCGGCCAGCTTGATGATGATAACTGGCATGTTTTTGCTCATTGCAAGAAACATCTTTCTTATAGTTTCCGCTTCCTGTGCACTTTTTGAAAGGCTTTTGATGTTTGCAATCTTGGTCACGCCTTGCACGAGCTCGCACACGTTTTTTCCAAACATCTCTGTGATGGTTTCTTCTGTTGTATCCGTGTCTTCAATCACGTCATGTAAAAGGCCTGCACACACTGAGTCTGCATCCATGTTTAGCTGAATTAGCGTCTCAGCTACAGCAAGCGGATGAATTATATATGGCTCGCCACTTTTACGTTTCTGATTTTCATGTTTAGTATTTGCAAAGTAGGCTGCCTTCTCAATTTTTGCATAATCTTCTTGTGAGTAGGTGGTAACTTTTTGCAGAAAACGTTTAACTAGTTCTTCGTACATGATCTTCCTTCAAATTTGACTACAAGTATACATATCAAAACGCGCCTTTTACAACACGGTCGCGCCCACCAAGATCTTTTTTTACTTCAACTTGGTGCAATCCAGCTTTCTCAAAGAGCTCTTTTACCGCCTTGCCTTGGTCATATCCAATTTCCATCAAAAGAGATGCTCCCTCATTCAAGTATTTTGGCACATGCGTTGTAATCTCTTTAATAATTGCAAGCCCATCATCTCCGCCATCTAAAGCAAGACGAGGCTCTTTTTTTACTTGTTCCTCCAACGTCTCAATAACAGAACTTGCAATGTACGGTGGATTTGTCAAAATCAGATCAAAAGATTTGTCTTTCACACCTTCAAAGAGGTTTCCACATTCCACTGTATACTCAACATTTCCTTTTAGTCCGATATCTCTAAGTAT
>CAVEGR010000084.1:0-8182 GCA_963615565.1 Phocaeicola massiliensis
AAAGGTATTATCGTACTTTTGATTACGGTGCTGGCTGCAGGCATGGTATTCGCTGGAACACTTACAGGTTCAGCTGGTATCGAATTTGGCTATGACCTTGATAGCAAGGTATATGGCTTTAAGAATGACAGCGGAATGAAATATTCATTCACATTCGAAGTCGACGCAACAACAAAGGAAGTTGCGGAACACGAGACAAGCGTATGGGCAGAAGTTGGAGCAAAAGGTCACGCTCAGATTAAGGTTAGTAATTTTACTAACACAACTACTGGCCCAGCAATTAAAATTGATACATTAGAGATTACAAAGGCAAACATTCACATTGGTGAGGACATAACAATTGGTATCCTTAACGCTGGTGGAAAATATGACTACGCTGCTGACTATCATCTTGATTCTAATGGTAATCCTGTAAACGACGTTGTCATTTCTAATGTACTTGCACTTGATGGTACATCCTTATCAGCTCCAGGCTTTACTGTAACTTACAAAGAATGGAAAGGCGGTTTTGGTTTCACAGGCAACGGACAAGATGGGACATATAAAGTTTTAGCTCATGCTCAGACAAAATCATTCACTTTTGCTGAAGGTTTGACAGCACAGGCCGCTGGCCTTGCTTATCTTGCAAATAACGTTAAGGTTGCATCTGCATCTGCAAAAGTTAATTATTCAGCTGATAAGCTTGCTGCTGGTGTAGCTGGTGATTTCCAGTATGCAGAGAAGAAATTCGTATTTGAAGTTGCTGCTAGCGCAAGTTATGACTTTGTTTCATTGAATGTCTATACAACAGCTGGAAAGCTCTCTAAGGCTGTAGAAAAAAAATACGCAGCAGACAAGGATAATGTAAAACTTGATACACAGCTTGCAGCAGAATACACATTTGAAGGTGATGTTCCTGTAACAGTTGAAGGATCAGTTGATTTAACAGACCTTCTCGTTGATGGCAGAGAAATTACAATTGCTGCTGATGCATCTGCAACAGTTGAAGAGAAACTCACAGTAGCACTTGCTGCTGAATATGCAATCAAGGCAAAGACACTTGGACTTAACATTGAGGTTTCATATGCACATGACTTGTTCACAGCTTATGCAAAGCTTGGAACAGATGATGCTGGTTTTGCATTTAAGTTTGGTGCAGATCCAGCCCTTCAAGCACTTGGCGTAGAGCTTGGGGTTTCTTCAACCACAATTGTTGAGAATGCAGAACTTGCTCTTGTCTATAGTGGTGCTAATTTTGTTAAGTCTGGTGATTCAGTTGCCGCTAAGGGTGCTATCACAGCAACTGCAAAGATTAGCTTCTAATCTGAAACCTAGATTACTTTCAGAGGTCGCTCGCAAGGGCGACCTCTTGTCATTTATAGCCAACAACTATAATTCTCTCACTCAACATATGGTCGCCAACTCCAAAAATTGATTCTAAAAAATAACTTTGTTTCAAATAGACTCAAAAATTGATTCTAAAAAGAATATTACTTCCAAATAGAATCAAAATTGATTCTACAAAGCCTCAGTCTGACTCTACAGCTCCAATTTCCATCAGAAAAGGTCTTTTTCATTTTGATGCGAAGATCTTATCAAAAGTAGAACAATTCTAAGATTCAACTTGTGATTTGTTCTATTTTTTAATGTTATTTAAGCTATGAAACTTATAGAACGTGAAATGAAGTTAGCACTATTGAAATACTCTAAAAGTTTTCCTGTGGTTACAATACATTGTAAGCAAGATTCAGACAATAGTTGACAAGGCCAATGAAAATGGGATGTTTATTTTAACAGGTAGCTTTCAACAAGCATTAAAATCTTCAGTTTCACAATCATTGGCAGGAAGAACCGCTATACTTAATCTATTGCCTCTTTCAATATTTGAATTGCAGAATGCAGGTATAGAAATGGAAAGAGACGATTTTCTTTACCAAGGATTCATGCCAAGACATTATTCTCAAAATCAAGATGTTGAAATGCTGTATTCTGCGTATTTTCAAACTTACATTGAGAAAGATGTACAAACAATATTGAACGTACACTCAAAATGGGTGTTTGATAAATTCATTAGGCTTTTGGCTGGTAGAATTGGTCAAGTTGTCAATCTTGAAAGCCTTGCTAACGATGTTGGCGTTTCCGCTCCTACAATAAATTCATGGTTATCGGCTCTTGAATCATCATATGTTATATTTAAAGTAGAGCCATACTTCCAAAATTTTACAAAGCGATTAGTTAAATCACCCAAAATATATTTCACAGACACAGGACTTGCTTGTTATCTCCTTGGCATTCACAATGTAGCACAAGTGTCTAGAGACCCACTAATTGGAAATCTATTTGAAAATATGGCAATGCTTGAAATTCTAAAAACCCACTATAACAAAGGGAAAGAAAAAAACTTATTTTACTTTAGAGACAGCAAAGGATTTGAAATTGATGCCATCATAGCAACCTCTCAAGGAGACTTCATTCCTGTAGAAATCAAATCTTCAATGCCTTTTTCAACCGATTTTATTGTAAATCTCAGAAAAATGTGCAACATTACTTCCCAAGCCCAACATCCTACGGTAGTCTATTCTGGAGATTTGGAAGGAATGTCCAATACTGTTAATTTCATTAACTTCAAGAAATTGAATAACTTCATAAATCTCAATAATTAGCCAAAACTATTACATGAATGGGAATAAGACAACACAATAGCTATCAAGATGAAAGCCATTTCACATGGATATGAGATTTTCATTCAAATAATACCAAGAAGAACGTCCCCCTGCTTCCGCTTTTTTCAGCATGCCTTTCTCTACAAGGTGCGATAAATCACGTGTTGCTGTTGCAGATTGACACTTTGTAAGCTTACACCATTTTTCAGCAGTAAGCTTTCCATAAAAGAGTCCTGATGCCAATCTATATAACATAGAAATTTCTCTTGAATTGTACTCAGTTGGATCTAAAGATGCCATAAACTGTGAAAGTGTAATCTTTTTTCTGCACGTTTGCTCAGCTTCAAACAATGCATTGGTCACTAGGTTAATATACCAAGCCACAAACGAAGAAACTTCCATAATGGTAGAATGCTGAACTTCATAAATTTGTTTATAGTATTCCTTTTTATTTTTAAGAATGGCAGTAGAAACACTACAGTACTTAAGTCCTGAACCATGCTGTGCCATTATAGCTTCAGCTAACAATCTTGAGATTCTTCCATTCCCATCTTCAAAAGGGTGAATTGATACAAGCCACACAGAGGCAATAGCACTTACCACAATTGCAGGAAAATTATTTTTAGAAGTTTGTATCCACCTCACAAGCGAAGCCATGTCTTCTTGTACTCTATCAGCAGGAACGCCTTCATACAGTACATCTTGCTTCATAGAGCCCGATATATTCATCACATAAATTGGTCCTCTTCTGTATTCTCCCAACCTTTGAGGTCTATTTGCAGGTGAAGCACCAGCAAACAATGCCTTGTGCCAATTCAAAATAGTTTCTTCTGTAATTTCTTTTTCGCCTTCTTGTATTGACAGAGATAATGTTGCAAGAATTTGGGCAAACTTGTCTTGTTTATTTGGTATAACATTGGCAATATCTAATGCTTTAGCTACTGATGAATACACTGAATCATATGAAATTGTTACTCCTTCTATTTCATTTGATGACACAACATCATTTGAAAGCGTTTGAGCAAAAACAATTTTCCTAGACTCTGGAGTGATTAGACTAAAAGCTTGGTCTGTTAACCCTTTCTGATAGAGATATTGCTCATAATTCTTTTGTACCAAACTCATTGTGAAATTAAAGTTTGGCCAATTAGGATTCTCCCATATATAAGGCATCTTTTCTCCTATTCCAATCATTTTTGATTTTAATACGTTTTTAAATTATCTTTCGCCTAATTTTTGATTGGAATACAATGATTTGTCAATATTCAAATCATTTTTCAAGATATTAGACTTTATGCTATGTGACAAAAACACTGTTTAAAAGTTTTTGCTAATATTTTTGATTTTAGTATTTCTGCTGTTATTGATGAGATGAATTCTATTTCATCAACCTAAATTCTAAAAATTACGGTTTAAGAGAAGATTAAGAAAGTTATGGTCTAGATATGAAACAAGCCACCTCAAAAGAGATGGCTTGTGAGTGTAGGATAAACTAATCTTGCGATTAGAAGTTTATGATACAATATGCACCAGCTGTGCCAAGTGCTTTAGCATCTGAACCGAAGCTGTTGGTGTTTACAGCGTTGCTTACGCAGTAGCTTCCGCCATAGGACATTGCATAGGCATTAGATAAACCATAGTTAACACCAATGGTTGCACCTTCAATAAGAGCTGAAGATTCTGCAAATGCACCAAAGGATACTTCTTTAGCAGCATATGCTACGTTTGCACCAGCTGTGAACTTTTCTGCTGCATAGATGCCGTATACATTAAGGCTCCAAGCTTTAGAACTTGTATTGATGTCAAAGCTTGTTCCTGCTGCAATTGCGTTATTTGAATAATCTGCAGATGCACCAAGGTCAATTCCAGCCTCAGACTTGTCAATAAGGTTCATAGCGTAAACTGAAACAGCTACTGGAACATCAAATTTGCTCAAGTCAGCACCGAGAGTTGCTTCAAGGTAGAGACCTGTATATGTGTCAAGTTCTGTTCCCTTGAATACATAAGCTGTTGCTGAAATGAAGTCATATGCTGCTGCAAGAGATGCATCAAACTGAACTGTTGCCTTCTGGTCTTTGCCAATGCCTTCAAATCCAAAGTCTGTTGCAAGTTTTACAGAAACTTCTTCAATAGCTAAAGCTGCCTTTGCACTTACACCAACATTGGTCAATGCATCAGCTTTCTTGCTGACTTCTGCAGCTGCCTGAACCTTGACCATGTCATCAGAGAATGCAAATTCCTTTGTCTCAAAGGTTGCTGAGAAAGCTGTTCCCGTATCTGCTTTGTGATTAAATCCAAAGCTTCCTGTGAAGCCATCATATGTAGCTGTGATGCCAGGTGCCTTTGTGTATGAAACACTGTAAGAAGCTGATTGATATGTTTTGTAAGCAACATTACCAAAAGAATCATATACATTTTTAGTCTTAACCGTAAGAGCAGAAGCCTTAGCATAGTCATAAGCAGACTTAGCTCCAGTGATAGCTACTGACCAGTTCTCACCAACAATTTTTGCTGTCTTGAGATTAAATACAACACCATAACCTAAACTGGTTGGATAAATTGTAGCTCCTTTATCACCCTTTTTTGGTGCAACAATAAGATTAGCAGTAGCTTCAACTACAGCGTGAATTGGACTTTCTCCCTCAACCTTTGCAACTTCAGAATCAAGCTTAAATGAGAAGCTAAAGTCTGAACCATTTGCGAAACCATAATTCTTGTTATCTAAGTCCGCGTTAAACTGGATGTATGCATCTCCGCTAAAGTCAGCGAATACCATGCCTGCAGCCAGCACCGTAATCAAAAGTACGATAATACCTTTTTTCATACTTCCTCCAATAATTTCGGGGCTGGCCAAAGACCAGCTTCATCCCTTTTTTTCTCGTTATACTAGCGCCATTCTAGCAATGACACCTTTAACTGTCAAGAAAAACAATCCAAAACACACTAGGTTACAACAGAATTAAAGAATTTTAGTACACTTTGTTATTAGAAACACACAAAAATTCACTAGAGGTTTTTGCAAAAATTTCTTCATGTCCTTATAGTTAAAAGAGCATTTTGCAAAAACCTTTATGAACAGATTATTTCGCAGAAAGAATGTTTTGAACTTCAGCTTCTGTCATTGAAAACCCCTTAGCAATGGTTTCAATACTCAGACCTTGAGAATAAAAGTTCCTGATATTACAAGCTTTTTCTTCCTTGGCTTTGGCTATTTCCTTCTGAGCCTTTGCTTCTGCTTTGGCAATTCTAGCTTCAGCCTTTGCTTCAGCATCTTCTACACCTTGGTCATAGTTGTCTTGAAGTAACATTCTTAAATTCATAGCACCTTCCCTCCAAATATTGTTGGAATTGAATTTTCTAACATAACCATCAATGGTTCTGACTAATTCACTCTTGGTTTCCATTCCAATAGTAGAAGTTCCACCGTTAATGTACTTAAACAATTCCTTCATGTCAAAGTTGATGTCACCTTTGGTCCCTTTAGTGTTCAAGTATATGTTATACCTACAAATATTTTGTCAATTCTATTGCGGTTTTTGGCTTAAAGATGCAAAAAGCTCTGATATTCTTGGAAATCTCAAATCTTTAGTCTTTTACCATAAGGGCTAATGGCGTTGGCAGGGCAGACGAGGACGCAGAGGTGACAGCCAACGCAAGATTTGACATTCATGACGGGCTTACCATTGAACATAGAAAGCGCCTCATGACCACCATCACGGCATGAAAGGTAGCAACGGCCACAACCTAGACATTTTTTTCTATCAAACATAGGAATAAGTTTTGTTTGCCTGTTCAGTTCATCTAAATCAGTAACGTTTGCAACACCAAGGCCATGCAATTGGGACAGACTTGTCAATGCTTTTTCTCTAAGATACCACGTAAGGCCATCAAGCAAGTCATCAATAATACGGGCACCATATTGCATAACAGAAGTAGTAATTTGCACGTGGTTAGCACCAAGAAGTAAGAACTCAACAGCATCACGCCATGTATCAATACCGCCCATGCCACTTATGGGGACATTGCATAACGCAGAATCAGAGGCCATTTCCCATATAAAACGCAACGCAATAGGCTTAACAGCATGGCCCGAATATCCACCAACACCTGATCTACCCTGTACCGATGGCTCTGTAGTATAAGTATCTAGGTTCATACCCATAAGGCTTTTGATAGTATTGATTGCTGAGATTCCATCAGCACCGCTTTCAACAGCTGCACGAGCAAAAGGACGCATATCAGCAACATTTGGCGTAAGTTTTACTAAAAGTGGAATAGTACAACCACGTCTTGCAGCTTTAGTGAATTGAACAACAGCCTCTATACTCTGTCCAATATCTACACCAAGTCCATTTTCTTCCATGTTGGGACATGAGAAATTACATTCAATGATATTAGCCCCAGAAGCTTGGGAAAGACGTGCCAAGTGCTCCCATTCATGCTCATTTCTGCCCATGATTGAAGCTATAATGACCTTATTAGGATAATGTGACTTCAGGCGGCGAATAATGTCCAAGTCCTCTTTAAGACTATTGCAGGAAAGCTGTTCAATATTCTTAAAGCCATAAAAACCATGCTCAGCAGAAAGTGCAGAATATCTAGGCGAGGCCTCTTCTGGAATAAAATCGCAAAGTGTTTTAAAACAAGCACCCGCCCAGCCCATATCAAATGCACGAGAGATTTTCTCGTATGTACTTGCAACTACAGAAGAAGATAGCAAAAAGGGATTTTCAAGATGAACGCCAAGAAAATTACATGACAAATCAACTGGAGACTCTGGAAGTTTTTCCCAACAAGTGCTGTCATCTTTGAGAGTAGTCAATACTCTCTTTATTTGAATTGGATTTGTTTTTTTCACACATGCATCTTGGCACGGAGCACTACAATCCATACATGAAAAATTCTCTCTAAGCTGTATTGCAGCACCATAGGTATTCTCAAAACGCAAAGATCTAATGATTTTTGCAGGGTCAAGTCCATGCGGACAGGCCTTTGTACATGCCGCATTATCACACAACAAACAGCGCGACACTTCCTCTATTGGAATACTTGTTTCATATATCATAAAACTCTCCCTCTCTTAGAACCATTTAAAACTTATACGTACTACACTAAATATGCTGTCTCTTGCGAATCAACGCAGTTGTTCCAATCTTCAACCGAATATTCTTTTATACCATAAAGATGGCTGGATAATACACCACGATTTTCAAAGAAATTTTCTAGTTTAGTTTCTTTTTGCATTGGAAAGAGAATTTTGTGAACACCCCTACGCTCTAGATCTCTGTTCATTAGATCAAAAAGCGTCTCAAAGAGCCCCACACACCTACTCTTCTCTTCTATATAATATATAAGCACGCACGCAGACTTTCCCACAACCTCAAAGGCCACCATGCCACAAAGTTTTCCATCTTGGTACGCACAAAAGGCCTCCTGATTTGTAAACGCACTTACCACTTTACATGCAATAGCATTCTCACCTAACGCAGCTTTCTCCAAATCCAAGCAATCTGCATCTAAATTCTCCAAGTGCTCTATAT
>CAVEGR010000085.1:0-2692 GCA_963615565.1 Phocaeicola massiliensis
ATCTTGAAGATGCTCTTGAGCTTGCTCGCCAGCAAGTGGAGAACACGAAATGAAGAAAGTTTTATTGTTTTTTGCGATAATCCTTCTTGCGGTCTCTTGCAAGTCTGCAGAAGTTAAGACTGAATACATTCCGATTGAAATTAACTATGAAGAATTAATTGAGCCTATCTTACAGCTAAAACCTTCTGACCCTGAGTTGATAGACGCTCCTCAAGACTTATCTGACATCTTGCAGAATTCTGTCTCTTATCAATACGCCTATCAAAACTGGAAAAGTTATGCTCTTACTCTTGAGGGATTCTATTTTTCTTTGAAAGATGTAGAGGTTACACCTCCCGAAAAATAACCTCTCCTTTTTTTACTCTTTTTTTATTACATCTTGCCCCTTGGTCGTCGTCCCCTTCCTGATGGTCAAGGGGCTCTTTTTTTGTGTTTTGAGTACATTTTTGCGTACATTTTGAGCGAAACAAAAAAGGTAAGTCATTATATTATAACAACTTACCTTTTAAAATAGATTAGCAGGGGTAGCACACATGTCATTGCCACATAAGCCTTTATATTGTTCCTAGCTATATAAATGGCTTAATGTCGCTATGCTCGAAGTTCTCTTCTTGGTCTTCATATTGCGTACATTTTGAGGACTGTTTTTCCTCGACAATCTCAAGAAATTCTTGTAGCCACACTGCACGTTTGTTTATAAAAGTTTCCGCCTCTTCTCTTGTCTTGAACTTTAATGCTTTACTTGGTAGTACGTGCAAGAGCCAATGATACGGATATGCTTCACTGCCAACATACAGCCCGCTCACGTGACGCACGAGAAACGTTGCTACGGCATTTTCTTTTATTTCTAATAAACTTTCATTACTTTTCATAAAAAACCTTATAAAGCCCCGTTTTTTTACGTCTCAGGGTACGTTATGCTTTCTTGCTCGCTACAAATTGATAAAACGTCTCTTTGAAGTAGGATAATCTCAACTTTTGTACTGTCTATATTCCAGCCTTTTGAAGTCCATTGTGGTACAGTCTCACAACCGTACCACAAGTAACCCTTTCGTACAAAGATAAGCTGAAATAAGTTTGCCAAGTGCTGAGGCGTATAACATCTCATATGATGTTCTCTTTGATGTACACGCTTTCGCCTTGCTTTATAGCTCGAACTCCATAATACTTTCCTTCTGCTCGCACGTTCCTTAAAATAGTGCTATCAAGAGGTCGCTTCCAGTTGCCATTAAGTGACATCTTGGCAAGCACTCGATTGTACAGTTCATAGCCGATTAATTTGTCTCCAACACTCATCTCGTCCATGACGTCTCTTACTGCTTGTATCGCTGTGTACTCTTTCATATAGCACCTCTTAGAATGTCGGACCTTCATCAGGGAATGAGAAATAAGGGTCAATAGGTGGAGCAGAATTCTCAGCAGGCTTTTGCTCTGCTTTCTTTGTAAAGACTTGTATTTCATCAACCCAAATGAACTCTTTCTTTCTCTGAGCACCTTCGGTGTCTGTATACTCGCTAGTATCAAGATGACCTTTGATACAGACTTTTGTGCCTTTTTTCAAAGTATCTGCCCAAAAACTTGCTTTTGAGAAAAAAGAACAATCTCTATAAAGCGATTTGTCGTTCCAGTTACCTCTTGCGTCTTTCTCTCGCTTAGTAAAGCCTATAGAAAAACTGAAAAAAGCACCGTTTTGAGTATTTCTCACTATAGCGTCTTTTGTGATTCCACCTGTTAAAACAACCATGTTAATGTCTTGCATCTTAAACTTCTCCTTCGTAAAGCTCGTCAAAAATTATGTCCGTGTACGTGCCATCTTCCTCTTTGTAGCACCACACGCCGTTTTTCTCGATAATGCGTCTGAGCTGAGCAGGTGATAGCCTCTGCTTATCTGAGCTGAAATACTCACAGGCGTCTATCATGCTGTCGAAAATTAAATTACCTCTTTTGCAATAAGCTATCACTCGTCTTGCGTCATGCCACATTAAACCACCTCTTCGTGAGTTCTCATGTCATCTGCTTTCATGATTATGGTATCCCCAAGTCGTAAGCGACTGAGGATATAATCATCAAACATGTCTTTAAAAGTCTTTGCGTCCAAGTTGCCAATTAGAATTGTTGACACAACATTGTCATGTCGTTCGCTCAGTACCCTTTGAACAACGTTCTTTGCATATTCTGTCCAACCTCTTATGGTAAGCTCGTCTATAATCAAGACTTTAATATCTCGGCTTGTATACCTACGGATAACTTTGTTCTCAGAGCCACCGTTTTCAAAGCTCTCTTTACACTCGCCAACAAGTCTTTCTTGAGTGACGTACTTGCCCTCCCATGGGTGGCAGTTGATATACGACTGTAAAGCAGAACAAGTGATGAAGCTTTTGCCGTTGCCTACAGTTCCAAGAATGACTAACGTCCTTCTTTTATGGGCTTGTGTCTCTTTCAACAGTTTCATGCACATTTCTATAAGCTGTTCTTGCTCGGCATTCCTTGGTTCTACTTCAGACAAGAGATGCCCAAAATGCTCTCTTGGAATTCCAGCTGACCTTGCGTCTTCCCAGTAGCAGTAATTCATAAGTCAAAACCTCCTTGAGCGTTCATGCCCTTTTCGATGTTTTGCCTTGACGATGTGCTAGACTTCGGAAGTTGCTTTACAGGCTCTTTGTCGTCATAGTTACCTTCAAGGACTTTGAGG
>CAVEGR010000086.1:0-6809 GCA_963615565.1 Phocaeicola massiliensis
TGTAGTCATAGGAAGACACGCGTTTTCCTTGCTCAAGCTTCATATCCACGATCTCAACAACATGCTCTCCAGATGTAGAAAGTCCTTTGGACATAGCTTCAGCTAAAGCCCTCATTTTTACATTACTAGCGGTAGCACCACCGTAAAGGATGCATATTCTCATAAGACCCCTTTTTATGAAAATTGGCCGCCTTCATTATTTTATCAAGCGGCCTGATTTTCAAAATAATTTAATTAATTTTCTGTAGATTCTGTACTTGTAGTAGCTGAGACAGCCTTTTGAGAACTAAGAATAGAATCATCAGAGGATTTATTAAGAACAGCAACCAAAATAGCAAGAACAATAAATGCAGCAAGCAAATATGCTGTAAGCTTATTAACAACCTTATTGGATCTTCCACCAAAAGCAGTATCACTGTTACCACCAAAAATTCCACCTAGTCCAGTATTATCTTCACTCTGAATTGCAACAAGGAAGATCAAAAGAAGACTAACAATAACAAAAAGTACAAGAAGAATAATACTTAAAGCTGCCATATACTACCTACTCCGTTCTAACTTAAACTCAGTCAACACAGTTGATGATAGGAAGGAACTGATCAAGGGTCAGTGAAGCCCCACCAACAAGTGCTCCATCAATGTGCTCGCATGACATAAGCTCACGAACATTAGATGGTTTTACTGAACCACCATACTGTATTATCTGATTTTCTGCAACTGTCTTTCCAAACTTCTTCTCAATTAAACTTCTAATAAAAGCATGTGCAGCATTAGCATCTGCTGGAGTTGCAGTCTTACCAGTACCAATAGCCCAAACTGGTTCATAAGCAATAGTAACATGTTTCATCTGTTCTGCTGTAACACCTTCAAGACCAACATTTACCTGTGCTGAAAGAACCTCTTCTAACTTACCAGCTTCTCTTTCATCAAGAGTCTCTCCAACACAAAGGTCAACTTCCATGCCATTAGCAAGAGCAAACAAAACCTTCTTATTGATGAACTCATTTGTCTCACCATAGTACTGTCTTCTCTCACTATGACCAATGATAACAGCATTTACACCAATATCTTTGAGCATTGCACAGGAGACTTCACCTGTGTAAGCACCCTTTTCATGATCATTAACATTCTGAGCAGATACAATAATGTTGCTACCCTTAACAGCTTCAACAACACTAGGAAGACAAACAAAAGTTGGTGCAATCATCACTTTAACCTTTGCATTCTTGGTAGCAGCAGCAAGCTCACCAGCATACTTAGCAGCTTCGCTTGGCACCATGTTCATTTTCCAGTTTCCAGCAATATATAAATTTCTCATCTTATACTCCAATTATTTTTCAAGTGCTTTAATTCCAGGAAGCTCCTTTCCTTCAAGGAATTCCAAAGAAGCACCACCGCCAGTAGAAACATGGCTAATCTTATCAGCAAGACCAAATTTGTTAACTGCAGCAACAGAATCTCCACCACCAACAACAGTAGTAGCAGAAGATGCAGCAAGGGCCTTAGCAACAGCCTCAGTACCTTTTGCAAATGCAGCAAACTCAAATACTCCCATAGGACCATTCCAAACAACAGACTTTGCATCCTTCAATGCATCAACAATGATAGCAGTTGTTTTAGGACCAATATCCATTCCCATGAGGTCATCTGGAATATCAACACCATCAATCAAAACAGGCTCAGCATCCTCCGCAAAAGAAGCAGCACACACATGGTCACAAGGCAACACAACCTTAACGCCCTTCTTTGCAGCTGCATCAAGGAAACTCTTAGCAGTCTCAAGGAAATCATCTTCCACCAAAGACTTACCAATCTTATGGCCCTGAACTTTTAAAAATGTATAGGCCATTCCACCACCAATAACAATGGTATCACATGTCTTAACCAAGGACTCCAAGACCGATATCTTTGAAGAAACCTTTGAGCCACCAATAATAGCAACAAATGGCTTTTCTGGATTCTCAAGAAGAGGAGCCATAAACTTAACTTCCTTCTCAATGAGGAAACCAGCATATGAAGGCAGATAATGAGCAACACCCTCTGTAGAAGCATGAGCTCTATGAGCTGTACCAAAGGCATCGTTTACATAAACATCACCATAAGAGGCAAGAGTCTTTGCAAACTCAGGATTATTAGCCTCTTCATCTGGATAGAATCTGCAGTTCTCAAGAAGAAGAACTTCGCCAGCCTTAAGAGACTTCACTTCCTTTTCAACTTCTGGACCAATAACATCAGAAGCAACCTTTACAGGTCTACCAAGAAGTTCTTCAAACTTCTTTCCAACTGGAGCCATTGAGAAATCAGGATTCTTCTTTCCCTTTGGTCTTCCAAAGTGGCTCATAACAACCAAGGAAGTTCCTGGCTGCTGAAGGATATAGTTGATAGTAGGAAGAGCAGCAAGAATTCTTGTTGCGTCTGTTACCTTACCGTCCTTAACAGGAACGTTAAAATCAACTCTAATAAGTACTCTCTTGTTAGCGAGATTTGCATCTCTAATTGTATTCAGAACCATATCTGCTCCGTTATCTGCTTAAATTTGCAGGCACTTGTACCACAAGAAACACGTGGTACAAAGACCAAAAATTAGGCCCACCAAACGGCAGGCCTGACAATATGAAACAACAATTAACCGTTGACCTTCTTCATATGAGCAATGAGGTCAAGAACCTTGTTGGAATAACCAATTTCGTTATCATACCAAGAAACAACCTTGACGAAAGTATCAGTAAGTGCAATACCAGCCTTTGCATCAAAGATAGAAGTTCTTGTATCACCAAGGAAGTCTGAAGAAACAACTGCATCTTCTGTGTAACCAAGAATGCCCTTAAGCTCGCCTTCAGAAGCCTTCTTCATAGCTGCACAAATCTCAGCGTATGTAGCTGGCTTAGCAAGATTGACTGTAAGGTCAACAACAGAAACATCAAGAGTAGGAACTCTCATTGACATACCAGTAAGCTTGCCATTGAGAGAAGGAATAACCTTACCAACAGCCTTTGCAGCACCAGTTGAAGAAGGAATGATGTTACCAGAAGCAGCACGTCCACCTCTCCAGTCCTTCAAAGAAGGGCCATCAACTGTCTTCTGTGTAGCAGTTGTTGAGTGAACAGTTGTCATAAGACCATCTGTAATACCAAAGTTATCATTGAGGACTTTAGCAATAGGAGCAAGACAGTTTGTTGTGCAAGAAGCGTTAGAAACAAACTGAGTTCCCTTCACATATGTATTCTCGTTAACACCGCAAACGAACATTGGAGTGTCATCCTTTGAAGGAGCTGACATAACAACGTACTTAGCACCAGCATTAATATGAGCCTGTGCCTTTTCTTTTGTAAGGAAGAGACCTGTTGACTCAACAACATATTCTGCACCAACTTCATCCCACTTGAGCTCGTTAGGATCCTTGCAAGCTGTTACACGAATCTTCTTTCCATTAACAATAAGAAGAGATTTATCCACGTCACACTCAATAGTGCCATCAAACTGACCGTGCATTGTGTCATACTTAAGCATATAGCCCAAGTAGTCTACTGGACAAAGATCGTTAATTCCAACAATCTCAATGTCATTTCTGTTCATTGCGGCGCGGAATACAAAGCGTCCAATTCTACCAAAACCATTAATACCAACTTTAATCATATGAAAGTCCTCCATACAAAATTAACATCCCAAATATAATGAAAATGACGTTTAACAGTCAATAAAATCAAGAAAAATGTACATAACCATTATAAAAAATACATATAGCAGTCACAATTATTCATCAGAGCCTATTTGAGTATTCCACAAAGAATTAAAGTCTAAATTAAATCCCCTCAAAAGACCCAAAATAAACGCACTAGAAGCTTTGTGGATATCTCTAGGAACCATTTGACCATCAGTGACAAATAGCAAAGGCAAATTATTGTCATGACAAATTGATAAAACATTACCAATTGTAGAAGTTTCATCTGCCTTTGTTACAATAACAGAACAAATACCATAATTCATAAATTGACTATAGACCTTGTCCAAATCAACTCTTTTCATTGAAGCACTTACAGTCAAATAACATTTTAAGTTCTTTTTATCTGGAACATTAAGCATAGTACGTAGCTTAACATTTAACTCATTATCTCTAGGACTTCTACCAATAGTATCTATCAACACCAGTTCATAATCCTGAGTTTTTTCCAATGCTTCATAAAAAGAAGTCTCATCATCTGCCCTGAAAACAGGAATATTCAACGCTTGACCAAAACTTTCAATTTGTTCATATGCACCAACTCTGAACGAATCCAAGGAGATAATACAAACTTTTTTTCTAATTTCTTCTGGCGGAACTGTGCCATAAAGAGCAGCAATCTTAGCAATAGTTGTAGTCTTTCCAACTCCTGTTGGCCCAACTAGCACAAAAATTCTAGGCGGGTGCAATTGACTATTGTGGTCAATTTCAACAGACCCAACAATTCTATCTACTATAAGCAGTTCAAAATCTTCTTTTGTAGGCACAGCTGGAAAAGCAAGCTCAAGTTGTGCACGCAAGTCAGATAAAAGCCACTTAATATAATCACTTGAAAAGTCATTTTCATACAGCAAATTAGAAGCATGCTTAAGAAGCTCTTCAATGGCTACTCTACTCTTTTCATTCTTGGATTCAGCAACAGTAGGTTGCTCAGTTGGCTTTTGCTCTTCAGAAGTTACGGCAGCTTCAGAAATTGCAGAAGTCTCAGAAGTTCCAGAAATTTCAGAAGTCTCCACTACGGACTGGCTATTCTCATCAACCGCATTATCATGCTTCTCTGAATTTGTTTCACTATCCCTATACTTTCCAGAAACAGGATCAGGCGTTTTAGCTTCTTGCTCAAATCTCTTAATATCTGCTTCTTCTTCAGCAGTTTCTTTGTCTTTAGCAATAGTCTTCTCAGAATTAACAATATTCTCATTCATTTGCTGTTGCATATTGACATCATCTTCAGCCAAAAAACAGGTAAGTTCACAGTGTTTTTTCTTGCTAAAACCCAGAAAGCCCCTAACAACAACATCTTTTCTACTATGAATTCTAAGTTTTTCTCCATACTGATCTCTAGCCTTACGAACAGCCTCTTCATAAGTTGGAGCAACAATTGTAATGTAATTCATCTAATTCACCTACAAAAACGAATACGGGTCTAAAGAAATGCCATCTTGTTCAATCTTAAAGAAGATTGTAGGACTCAAAAGATTTGTAGTTCCATTTGCAAAATATCCAATGACATCACCCTTAGAAACCCTGTCAGTAATATTGACAGAAACATTGGCCAAATAATTGTAGTACGTAGTATAACCACTGTTATGAAGTATTTTCACAAAGGCAGACCCATTATCATTAAAACCTTTATCAATGACAGTACCAGATTCAGAAGCACAAACAGCTGTACCATCAGCAGCCTGCATTAAAATACCATCTAGCTGAATAGCATTTGTACCAATTGGATTTGGAACTTTTTGATTGTACAACCCAACAGTAACAGCATCAGAAGAAGGCAAAACAAAAGAAGGCTCTTCTTGCACACTAAGAGTACCAGACTCCTGTACAGACTCTAATGGAATAAACAGTTTCTGCCCAGGCTCAACATCATCACTCTTAAGCCCGTTAACATCACTTAATGCCTTCCAGCCCAAACTCAAATTAAGTTGTTGTACAATAGAAGACAACGTATCTCCTTCTTTTACAGTATACACTGTGCCATCCCTATCCGGAATAGACAGCGTAGATCCAATCCAAAGCGATGTTGTATTGCGAATTTGGTTAACAGAAATGATAGTCTCACGCGAAAGCCCAAACTTCTGTGCAATAGAATCCAACGAATCCCCTTCCTGAATTGTGTAATCTGTATACTTTACAATATCACGTGAGAAAGAAGACTGCTGACTAACACTAAGATTTTGCGCAATCACAGGCTTTTTCAACTCAACACCCTGATTTACCACATTTGAGCTATCTTCATCATTTTGCATGCTGTAGTCCGATGCCGATAAATAATCCGTAGTCCCTTGGACCTTGTTTATAGCTTCATCAATATCTAGAGACACATTGGGCACTTCACTTTGAACGTTGTCTTGCGTGTCACTTTGAATTTGAGTTTGTACAGTATCCTTGAGAACAGAATCTTTACCGTCATCTGCGTTGGATGTCCCAGAAATCTCAATATTACTTGCAACAGTTGGCTTAACAGGAGTGTTAGAAACAGAATTTAAATCACTTGTCTTAACAACACTAATCCAAATTAACAAAGCAAGTGAGCACATAAGCAGACCACTAATGACGGAAATTAGCACCACATGTGAGGAACTTTTTCTTGTAATCCTTTTTTCAGTCATGTCGTCATAACTATTTCTACTCGTATTAACACCTCTGTACAATAAATCAATCTAATTATAATATCAAAAGCATGGGTTCTTCAACGAATAAAGGAAACATTTCTAGCTTGCTTTTTTCTTTAACGTGGATTTCTTTATTACTTTTAGTAATCTTTTTAGCACATCTTATGGTAGGTAGTAGCTCAAAAGCAGGAAAATATAATAATCCAGTTGTTGCAACATCTGTAGTTGGTGGAACAATTTACGATAGAAACAAACGTGCCTTGGCAATGGATGTTCCACAATATGATGTCTA
This sequence comes from Phocaeicola massiliensis, assembly GCA_963615565.1. Classification (GTDB taxonomy): domain Bacteria; phylum Spirochaetota; class Spirochaetia; order Sphaerochaetales; family Sphaerochaetaceae; genus UBA9732. Next base: position 6,635 of record CAVEGR010000086.1, read on the forward strand.
CCTTGATCCAACTTATTCAAACACAGACTTAATTGCACAGGTTTTAAGTCTACATCTTAATATGAGCCCAGATGAGATTAAAAAGAAGATTCCAACAAATTCAGACAATCTAATATTAATAGAAGAAAACATAAAAGAAGAAACAGTAGAAAGTCTAAAGGAAGATATCTCTAAA
>CAVEGR010000087.1:0-2154 GCA_963615565.1 Phocaeicola massiliensis
GCTAAAAACTATAATCAAAAGAAAATAGAAATTCTTGCAGAGCTCATGAGAATCCGGCAGATTTGTTGTGATCCTTCTCTTATTTTCTCAAACTACATGGGAGAATCAGCAAAGAAAGAAGCAGCATTGGATTTAATAAAATCAGCCATAGATGCAGGTCATAAAATACTGCTCTTTTCTCAGTTTACATCAATGTTAGAACTTTTAGAAAAAGAAATTAAAGAATCAAAAATAGATTACTATAAAATAACAGGTGAAACTGGAAAAGCTAAAAGACTTGAATTAGTAGACTCTTTTAATAAAGACAGCACTCCCCTCTTTTTAATATCTCTCAAAGCTGGAGGAACAGGTCTAAATCTCACTGCTGCTGACATAGTTATTCACTATGACCCTTGGTGGAATATTGCTGTTCAAAATCAAGCAACTGATAGGGCACACAGGATTGGACAAACAAAACGTGTTACTGTATATAAAATTATTGCAGAAAACACAATAGAAGAAAAAATTGTCAAACTGCAAGAGACAAAAATGAATCTTGCAAACGAAATAGTTTCAACTGAAAACATCTCCCTTTCCACTCTATCACAAGAAGATCTAATTGATTTATTATCAATCTCAAATATTACTCTTTAAAGGACCTCTTTAACAAAATTAAATAATGAATATAATTACTGCTACAAGGACACAAGTATGAACGATTATCAATACATAATTCACAATAACGGAGATCTTTCCAAAAAGAATCAAGAAAATGCAAGGAAAATGTTTCCAGTAGAAATTGCACGCGAAGCAAGAAAGTTTCACAGACAAATTCCTGGATATAGAATGACACCACTTGTTGCAATGCCAAACCTAACACACATGCTTGGACTTGGAGGAATTTACATTAAAAATGAGGCCATGCGTCTTGAACTAAATTCATTCAAGGTTATGGGTGGCTCTTTTGCAATTTATAGATTCATTAAAAAGTTACTAAATGAAGATAAAGAACTAACATTTGAATATTTAACAAGTAAAGAATGTCATGATCGTGTTGGCGATATAGTTTTCTGTTCAGCAACAGATGGCAACCATGGACGAGGACTTGCTTGGGCCAGCCACATGTTAGGTCATAAATGTAAAATTTACGTACACTCTGAAACAAGCCAAGCAAGAATAGACGCAATAAAAAAATATGGTGCAGAAGTAACACGAGTCAAAGGCAACTATGATGATGCTGTACGCCAAGCTGCTGCAGATGCAAAAGCCAACGGCTGGTATGTTATATCAGACACTTCATGGCCAGGCTACTCAGAAATTCCAACATGGATTATGCAAGGTTACACTTCTATGTTACTTGAAGCACAGGAACAATTTGCTGGCATGGGAATTCAAAAACCAACACACGTAATTGTACAGGCTGGTGTAGGTGCTTTGGCCGCTTCAGTTGTTGGATTTTACACCGCACTCTTTCCAAATGACCCACCACTCTTTATTGTTGTTGAGCCAGACAAAGCTGCATGCGTGTACGAATCCATCAAAGCAGGAGACAACGCTTGCCACAGTCTCAAAGGAGATCTTGACACCATCATGGCAGGTCTTGCATGTGGAGACCCCTCCCCTATTGCATTTGATATCCTCAATAATAATGCCGATATTTTTATCAAAGTTCCTGATTATGTTGCAGCACGAGGCATGAGAATTCTATCCTGTCCTCTTAAAGGAGACCCATTTGTCATTAGTGGTGAAAGTGGAGCAGTTCCACTTGGAGCATTGTATTCTCTTCTCACTGAAAACGAAGATCCTAAACTTAAAGAGGTGTTAAACCTCAATGAAGATTCACTAGTTTTCATGGTCAATACAGAAGGCAACACAGACCCAATGCAGTTTAGACAAATAATTTGGGATGGACGCAATCCAGTACCAAAGAAATATGTCACAAAAAGATAACTAGCAAAACTAAAAGCCTTGTAGAGAGGTTTTTGATTCTATTTGAACAAAAATTCTTTTTTGGAATCAATTTTTAAATTTATTGGAAGAGGTTTTTAAAAAAAAAGAGGATTCTATAAATTACAGAATCCTCTTTTTTAACGTCTGTAAGCCTTATTTAATAAGTTGCTTAATCCAATTCTTTTCTCTAAGTGAAACCTTTCCATCCACTGCACAGATGAGAAG
>CAVEGR010000088.1:0-4325 GCA_963615565.1 Phocaeicola massiliensis
TGGGTAGGGACATGGTACCGGGGCAAGTTTACAGATGCGGTATTAGAAAGGTAAATGGCATTGATTTGGAGGCTGTTAAGATATGATTGAAATAGATGAACTGCTTTCTCAACTTAATGAAGAGCAGCGTAAGGCTGTTATGATAAATGAAGGCTCTTTGTTAGTTTTTGCTGGTGCTGGAAGCGGAAAGACTAGGGTTATTACCACTAAAATTGCTTATGCAATTGAAAGATTGAGCCTTCAACCTTGGCAAATTCTTGCTGTTACTTTTACAAATAGGGCATGTAAAGAAATGCAGGAAAGAGTTTCTTCTTTTGTTGGAGAAGAAAAAGGCTCTCAAGTAATGATAAAGACATTCCACTCTTTTGGCGTTTGGCTTTTGAGAAAGTACGGTACAAGAGTAGGGCTTAATGAGAATTTTAAGATTTATGATGATGACGATAGTATAACTCTTTTGGCTCAAGAATTTGCGGGATCTGAAGTTAATAGAAAAGTTCTTGCAGAGTATTACAAAAAAATCTCAATACTAAAAGATAAAATGCAAAAGCCCAACAAAATGGATGAGAGGCTTACAAGATGTTATTCAAAGTATCAAAGTGCATTGGCCAGAACTGGTAATGTTGATTTTGCTGACATGATTATTAAATCTATTGAGTTACTTCAAAAAGATCCTGAAGTAAAGCAACATGTTCACAATAGATTTAAGATGATTTTGGTAGATGAGTATCAGGACTCAAACACTGCTCAATTTTTGCTATTAAAAGAACTTGTTGGACCTAATACTTTTGTTTGTGCTGTTGGTGATGATGACCAAAGTATATATAGGTTCAGAGGTGCTGAAATTCAGAATATTTTGGATTTTGCAAATCAATTTCCAAATACTCAAAAGGTTGTTCTTGGGAAAAATTATAGGTGTACTCAGAATATATTGTCTGCTGCAAATGATGTTATTACAAAAAATAACACTAGAGTTAAGAAGTCTTTAAGTGCAGCAAAACAAGGTGGCCAACTTCCTCAAGTATATTATTTAAATTCAGGACGTGATGAGGCAGACAAAGTAGTTGAAATTCTTAAAAAAGCTGCTTTAAAAGATCCTAATGCTTACAACAATAGTGCCGTATTATACAGAACCAATGCTCAATCTAAAGATTTTGAAGACCGCTTTATGATTAACACTATTCCATATCATTTGGTTGGATCTCTTAGGTTCTATGACAGAGAAGAGGTTCGTGACTGCATTGCATTGATTTCTCTTTTGTCTAATCCAAAAGACTCTGTAGCGTTTCAGCGCATGGTAAATAAGCCGGCTCGTAAGGTTGGAGATACTAGTGTTGCTAAAATTTTGGAGTATGCACAAACCAATTTAATGGTAGATGGAGATTTGATTTTAAGCTCTAAAAATGCTCTTGATGAAGGTCTTATCAAAGGTGGAGCCGTAGGTGGTCTTACAGAATTTCTAAATGCTTATTTTGATTGTCAGAAACAATTTGGAATAATTTCTAATGGTGATTTGGTTGGAAAAATGCTTAACAGTTTTGGCATTCTACCTTACTACAGAAAGCGTGATAAAGATGAGCATAATGATGACAACAAACGTACTGACAACCTTGACCAACTTATAAATATGCTTTCTCTTTCAGAATTCTCTGACGGACAAGAGGGTATCAATGCTTTCTTGGAATTTGCAGCCTTGGATCCATCTTCACTGGATAATGCAGAGGGCAAAAAGGAAGACGGGGTTACGCTAATTACTATGCATAACACAAAGGGCCTTGAGTATGACAGGGTCTTCATGGTTGGTATAGAGGACGAGATTTTTCCAGGAAACAGAGAAGACCGTACTGAGGCCGATATTGAAGAAGAACGCCGTATTTGTTATGTTGCTATGACTCGAGCTAGAAAAGAACTCTATATGACTACGGCATTTAGCCGTATGAGGTGGGGGTCATATCAAAGAGAAACTCCTAGCAGATTTTTGAAAGAAATTTCTCCTGAACATGTAGAAGAAATAAAGACAAGTTACAAAGATATCGGTTTTGGGGGATATGATTGGGAGACTTCTATGTTGTCTCGCAATGACTGGTATGAGAGGCCTAAATATAGCTATCACAAAGTTGAACCTGTTAAGCCTGCAAGCCCAAAGCAGTCTGAGGTGGGTAAGTACAATATTCGCAATATGGCTAAACCAATTTTGGTAAAGAAGGCAAATAAGGTGGAGCCGGCGTCTAAAAAGGTGGAGTTTGCTGTTAATGACCGCATTAAAAGTGACTTTTACGGGGAAGGAACTATTGTGAAATTAAGGACGTCTGCGGGGCGTGAAGTGTACGATGTTAAGTTCGATAATGGGCGTATGGGAACGTTTTCAAAAGATAAGGTCAGTTTTGTGAAGATTTGAGGTGTTCACTACTAGACAAAGTCTATCGTTGAAATATATTATCTGATTCGTGCGCCGTTTTGTTTGCTTGCGCAGAGGGACTCAAACCCCTTTCCCACGGGGTTCCAAAGTGTGATGTTAGCTAAGACGGGTTGCAAGACCTGAAGACCGCTCATTGGATGGTGTTGGAGCTGCACGAAAAACATTTTTTATACAGGTGTTTATATGAAGACTATTTTTGTAAAGCCACAGTCAGTGGAAAAAAAGTGGTACTTGATTGACGCTGAGGGCCAGGAGCTCGGACGTGTTGCAGTTAAGGCCGCAAATATCCTTCGTGGCAAAAATAAACCAGAGTATGTCCCAAACGAGGACATGGGTGATTATGTTATTATCATCAATGCAGCAAAGGCAGCTATGTCAGGCAATAAGGCTAATGACAAGATGTATCGCCGTGTTTCAATGTATCCAGGTGGAATGAAAGAAGAGACTTATGCTCAGATGGTAGTTCGCAAACCTACATATCCACTTGAGCACGCAGTTAAGGGTATGCTTCCAAAGGGACCACTCGGACGCAAGCTCTTTACCAATATGAAGGTCTATGCAGATGCTAATCATCCACATGCAGCACAGCAGCCAATTAAGGTTGAATTCTAAGGGGTTTGAAGATGGCAAAGACAGAAGAAAAGAACATTAACCTTGGTCAGGGCACAGGAAGAAGAAAGACAGCTGTTGCTCGTGTCTATCTCCGTGAAGGTAGTGGCAAGATTACTATTAATGGAAGAGAGCTTGAAGAATACTTCAAAGATCCTCTTTGCGTTTATCAGGTAAAGCAGCCTTTGGATGTCACAGATAACCTTTCAAAGTTTGATATTGTCATCACTGTTTGTGGTGGTGGTCCTTCCGGTCAGGCAGGTGCTTGCCGTCATGGTATTGCACGTGCTCTCGTTGCTGAGAATGAAGCTAACAGACCTGCTCTTCATGAAAACGGCTTCCTTACAAGAGACCCAAGAATGGTGGAAAGAAAGAAGTACGGTCAGAGAGGTGCAAGACGCCGCTTCCAGTTCTCAAAACGTTAAGTTTTGTACTGTTTGTACAGTTTTGTACTGTTTTGTACAGTGGCCAATATGGACAAGAAAGAGCCAATTCCAAATGCTGGAACTGGCTCTATTTTTTTTAATTGTGAGCAACAGGCTCTTCGCTATCTTTCTATGCGAGAACATAATAGATCTGAACTTAAGCAGAAACTATTGTCTAAGGGTTATGAGATTGATCTTGTGGACTGTGTGTTGGATTCTTTAGCTTCTGAGGGTTCACTAAATGAAGAACGTTATGTTTGTTCGTTTGTTCGGTCTAGTAATAAACGTCATCCTGAAGGTAAATCTTTAGTTTTGGCTCGGCTTTGCTCTAAAGGTGCCAATAAGGTTATTGCCAAAGAGATTTTGGATGAGATGTATGATAGTGAGTATACTAAGGCTCTGGTTTGCTCTGCATATGGAAAGATCTCTAGTAAAAGTAGGGGCCTTACTCAATATGAAATTCGTGCCAAACTTTTTAAGCTGGGTTTTAGCCAGGCTGATCTTAATCTTCTAGATTGTTCTTAATTTTTTGTTATATAAGTAGACCAACACTATGCCACAGATAAATAATCCTTCAAGAGCATTGTGCTTTGCACGTTGCTTTATATCTTCTAGGCAGTGTGGCCATTATAATTTCATTTGGCGCCTCCTTTGCATCAAATCGCGGATGTTTTAACTCAGTCTCTAATTTCGGTCTCCAAAGATTTATGTTCAGCTTATAAGGACCATAGAAGGATGCGATACCGGCGGTTCATTCTCCAATTCGGCTGTTTAAATGTGCATAATTATTAAGCCATAAAGTGTGTCGAACTCAGATTTGATACTAGATTAATTTTGCTCCATCAAATGGAGTCATTGTTTTTAACATTATATAT
>CAVEGR010000089.1:0-15483 GCA_963615565.1 Phocaeicola massiliensis
GTCCTTTGCTCTACCAACTGAGCTAAAACGGCAGACAAGTGAATGTATACTGAAATTGCTTTCAATTGTCAAGAGGTGATTGGAAAAATATTGAGAGGTTTAAAAAAAGCTATTTTGACGTTATAGTTTTGAATATGAATATGGGAAAGTATCAAGCAGCATTAAATTATGAAACTTTAGTTCTGGCCTTGGGCCGGGCAGATTCTTATTGCATGTCAATTTTTGATGAGATTGCACAGCATTGCAATGTTGATGAGGCTATGCCTTTCAATTGTGCAATTTATAGCCAAATTAGCAAGGTTTCTGATTTAATTTTGAGCGAGTGCTACTTAAAGTGTAGATTAGCTTTTGAAAAGTTACCTGCCAATGTTGAGATTATTGATTCTAAAAATTCATATTGGCCTAAAGATGTTACTGGTATGAAATTTTTATATTTACTTGGAAATAAAGAGCTTCTTTTGACACCAAGCATAAGTGTTGTTGGCACTAGAACTCCTTCTTCTATGGGATCTAAACTTACTCAAGAAGTTGTTAAAGCGTTAGGTGAAAGTGGATTCTCAATTGTCAGTGGTTTGGCAAAAGGAGTGGACGGAATAGCCCATATTACAGCTTTAGCCCAAAATTTTCCAACAATTGGCGTTATTGGGACATCGGTTTGTGGTGTGTATCCAAAAGAACATGCTAAGTTGCAAGGCCTTGTGGCTCAGCATGGCCTTCTTGTGTCGCAATTTGCACCATCTAGACAAGTGCAGCGTTATTTTTTCATGCAGCGCAACCAGCTTATGAGTGAAATAAGTCTTGGTAGTTTTGTTGTGGAAGATAGAGATGGCGGGGGTGCAGTGCAACAGGCTTTGTACAGTCAAAAGCAAGGTAAGAAAGTGTTTGTTCTCAAAGATGTTCATGAAAATCGTACGTTTCTGTGGCCTAGAAAATTTGAGGACGTTGTGGTGGTAAATACAGCTGAAAATGCTGGCAAGGTGGTGAAGAAAGCTCTAGGCTCTGGGAAGGCGACTGCTAAACCAAGAAATACGCGTGATAGGGAGCTAGATTCGTTGGTGCAACCGGAGTTGTTTTAGTTGACTATAATAGCCTAGAAAGTTAATATCTAGGGCATTATGAGACCTATTACAGCTAACGAATTAAGAAAAAAATTCATTGATTTTTTTGTGAGCAGAGGCCATGTACAAATTAGTGGTGCATCTGTTATTCCTGAAAATGACCCAACCGTTTTGTTTACAACTGCTGGTATGCATCCGCTTGTACCATATATTCTTGGTCAGCCACATCCAGCTGGGAGACGTTTGACGGACTATCAGAAGTGCATTAGAACTGGCGATATTGACAGTGTTGGAGATCCGCATCACCTCACATGCTTTGAGATGTTAGGAAACTGGTCTCTTGGTGATTATTTCAAGAAAGAAATGATTCCTTGGAGTTATGAATTTTTGACAAAAGAGCTTGGGATTGACCCTGAAAAGCTCTCTGTTACTGTTTTTGCTGGTGAAGATGGTATTCCTAGAGATGAAGAAAGTGCTGAACTTTGGCACAGCATGGGAATTCCTTATGAGAGAATCTTTTTCTTGCCTCGCGAAGATAACTGGTGGGGTCCTGCTGGCGAGACTGGTCCATGTGGTCCAGACTCTGAGATGTTCATTGATACAGGACGTCCAGCTTGTGGTCCAGAATGTAAGCCTGGCTGTAGCTGCGGCAAGTATTTTGAAGTGTGGAACGATGTTTTCATGCAGTACAAAAAGACTGCTGAAGGCAAGTTTGTTGAGATGGATCGCAAGTGCATTGATACTGGAATGGGTATTGAAAGAACTATTGCAATTCTTCAGGACAAAAAGAGTGTTTACGAGACTGAGGTCATGCAACCAATTCTCAAGAAAATCCAAGAGCTTTCTGGTATTTCTTATGGTCAAGACGAGAAGACTGATGTCTCAATGCGTATAGTTGCTGACCATATTCGTACTAGTACTTTCATTTTGGGAGATCAAAGAGGTTGTACACCTTCTAATGTTGGACAGGGTTACATTCTCAGAAGACTTATTAGAAGAGCTGTTAGAAATGGTAAGCATCTTGGTATTGAAGGACCATTCCTTGCTAAGGTTGCTCAGGTTGTTATAGACCTTTATGGCGAGCCTTATCCTGAGTTGGTTGAAAACAAGGAAAAGGTTTTCTCTGAACTTACTCTTGAGGAGAACAAATTCAGTGAAACATTGGAAAAAGGCGAGAAGCAGTTTGAGAAGATGACATATTTTCTTGAGAAGCAGGGCGTGAAAGAGATTGCTGGAGGTTCTGCCTTCAAACTTTATGATACATATGGTTTTCCAATTGAGTTGACAAAAGAGCTTGCAGCTGAAAAGGGTTTTACTGTTGATGTTAAAGGCTTTGAAGAAGCATTTGCAAAACACCAGGATCTTTCTAGAACAGCTGTTGCTGGTCAGTTTAAGAGCGGTTTGGGTGATCATAGTGAACAGACTACAGCTCTTCATACTGCAACTCATATGCTTCAGGCTGCTTTGAGACAGGTTCTGGGTGATCATGTTCAGCAAAAGGGTTCTAATATTACTCCTGAACGTCTTAGATTTGACTTTACTCATAATGAGAAAATGACACCTGAACAAATCAAGAAAGTTGAAGATATTGTTAATGAAGAGATTGCAAAGGACCTTAAGGTTACTGTTCAAACTATGACTTTAGAAGAAGCTCAAAAACAGGGTGCTATGGCTTTCTTCTCAAGTAAGTACGGTGAACAGGTTACTGTTTATTCTATTGGAGATTTCTCAAAAGAAGTTTGTGCGGGTCCTCATGTTGAACATACTGGTGACATGGGCCATTTCCACATTCTTAAAGAAGAAAGCTCTTCTGCAGGTGTTAGAAGAATTAAGGCTGTTTTGGAGATGTAAGGAGTATATAGGGAGTATATATGGATCAGAAGTATGTTGAATCAACGTTAGAGTTGATTGATTTTATAAACGATAGTCCTTCTTGCTATCATGTTGTGTCTAATGTTGCTGCTATTTTAGAGAATGCCGGTTGCATTAAGCTTGAAGAAGGAAAGAGATTTTCTCTTGAGAGTGGGTGTTCTTACTATGTGACAAGGAACAGCTCTGCAATTATCGCTTTTAGAATTCCGTCTTCTTCTGAATCCATATCTTCTGATGCCGTTGAGCCAACAAATATTGAACCAGCTGGCTTTAGTGTTGTTGCTGCACATACTGATTCTCCATCTTTTAAAGTTAAGGCTAATCCAGAACTTCCTTTGAGTGATGCTTATACTACTATCAACGTTGAGGGCTATGGTGGAATGCTTATGGCTCCATGGTTTGATAGGCCTTTGTCTTTGGCGGGAAGAGCTTTTATAAAGCAAAATGATGGCCTAATTGTTGAAAAACTTGTTGATTTTGATAAAGATCTATGCCAGATAGTCAATCTTTGTATTCATCAGAACAGAGAGGCTAACAAAGGATATGAGTACAAGGTCCAAAAGGACATGCTTCCTCTATTGGCTTGTGGAAACAAGACTGGTGCTATAAAAACTCTTGTTGCAGAGCTTCTAGAAGTTGAAGAGTCTTCTGTTGTTGATACTGAGCTTTTCTTGTATAACCGCATGAGAGGTTCAATTTGGGGCCTTGAAGATGAGTTTTTCTCTGCTCCTAAGATTGATGATCTTCAATGTGCATATACTGCTCTTAAGGCTTTTGTTAATGCTCAGGATTCCAAGAGTTCTAAAATTCAAATGGTGGCTCTTTTTGATAATGAAGAAGTTGGAAGTTGTACTAAGCAGGGTGCGGACGGAGACTTTCTTGCACAAACAATTTCTCGTATTGGCTGTGCTTTAGGTTGGGATTATGAGGCTCAATGCATAGCTAAAGCTAAAAGTTTTATGGTTTCTGCAGACAATGGGCATTCTATTCATCCTAATTATCCTGAAAAATGTGATCCTTCAAACAAACCTGTAATGAATAAGGGGCTAATGATTAAGTATGCTGGAAATCAGAAATACACTACCGATGCGTTTTCAGGTGCATATCTAAAGAATATTTTAGAAGAAGCTCAAATCCCTTATCAAGTTTTCTTTAACAATTCAAATGTTCCAGGTGGTGGAACTCTTGGAAATATTTCTGGTTCTCAGTTTTCAATTCCTTGTGTTGATGTTGGTGCTGCTCAACTTGCAATGCATTCTCCATATGAAACGGGTGGAACTGAGGATACGTATAATTTAACTGAAAGTTTCAAAGCTTTTTTTGAAAATTAAGTATTTAGAGGTTTTTGTGGAAAAAAGAGAGAGCTTTAAGAGTAGGCTAGGATTTTTATTAGTTAGTGCAGGCTGTGCTATTGGCATTGGAAACGTTTGGAAGTTTCCTTGGCTTGTTGGCCAGTACGGTGGTGGAATATTTGTTTTAATTTATCTTATTTTCTTGGTAATTATGGGAATACCTGTTCTTACAATGGAAATTGGAATAGGGCGAGCTAGTCGCAAAAGTACAGTTAATGGTTTCAAAGCACTAGAGAAAAAAGGTTCTAAATGGCATATAGAAGGCTATTTTTCAATTGTAGGATGCTATCTTCTCTTGATGTTCTATCATTCAGTTACTGGATGGATGCTTGATTATACTTACAAATTTGCTTCTGGACAGTTTTCTTCAAAACCTAATGTTTCTGAAGTGTTTACCAATATGCTTTCTAATACAGGTGAAAGTGTTCTTTTTATGGTAATTGCAGTTGCTATTGGCATTTTTGTATGTGCAAAAGGGCTAGAGAAGGGTGTTGAGAAGATTACAAAAGTAATGATGCTTGGTCTTTTAGGCTTAATAATTATTCTAGTTATTCACTCTTTTACGCTTCCTGGTGCTTCTGAGGGATTAAAGTTTTATTTGGTTCCGTCCCTTGAGGCTGTTAAAGAAAATGGTTTGATTGCAACTATTGTTGCTGCCATGAATCAGGCTTTCTTTACTCTCTCTTTGGGCATTTGTGCTATGGAGATTTTTGGTACTTATATGAGTAAAGATCATACTCTTGTAAGTGAATCTGTGTACATTTGTGTTTTAGATACTTTTGTTGCTTTTTCTTCTGGTTTAATTATATTCCCTGCTTGTTTTAGCTATGGAATAGAACCTGGATCCGGTCCATCACTTATTTTTATGTCCCTTCCTCAAGTTTTTATGAACATGGCTGGTGGTAGAATTTGGGGAACTTTATTCTTTGTTTTCATGTCTTTTGCTGCTTTAAGTACTGTAATTGCTGTCATGGAGAATATCATTGCTTCATTTATGGATACTTTTGGCTGGTCTAGAAAAAAGAGTGTTATTGTTAATGCTATTGGCTTGACTGTGCTTTCTCTTCCAGTTGCTTTTGAGTATAACCTTTTTAGTGGAATTACAGTTATAGGAAACAAAGGCTTTCTTGATAGTTGGGATTTCTTGGTCAGCAATCTATTACTTCCAATTGGAAGTTTAGTTATGTGTCTTTTCTGTACTTGGAAAGCCGGTTGGGGTTATGATGCTTTTACGGCAGAGGCTAATATTGGCCAAGGTATTAAATATGGTAAGAGCAAAGTGTTAAGATTTTACCTGAGTTATATTCTTCCTTTAATTATCATTGCAATTATTGTGCTTGGACTCATTTAGAGAGTTTTATAAAGCTCAACTATATCTTGAATGACTTTTAGATTCTCACAGTCTTTTGGGTAAACTATGTTGGTATCTCTAATGAGGCTCATGTTTTCAATTGGAATTCCTATTAGTTTGCCTTTTTTGATTTCATCTGCACAAGCACTTCTAGATAGAACAGAGACTCCTAGGTTTTGTCTAATCAAATCTTTAATTGTAGCTATGTTTTCCATTTCAAGAACAACGTCAAAATCTGATATTGAAAGATTGTTTTGATTTAATGCTTGATCAAATAAATTTGCAGTGTTTGAACTGGGAAGTCTTAGAATAAGTTTTTCTTTTTTTAATTCTTCCACTGAAACACTTAAATTTCTAGCTAGTCTGTGAGTAGGGGATACTGCTAATACTAGAGAGTCTGTATCCATTGTTATACTGGCAAGATTGGAGTCTTTAATTGTTCCATTTACAATTAAGAAGTCTAGCTCAAAATTTCTTATCATTCTATGAAGATTTTCAATTGTGTCTGTGACAACCTTAATTGATAGTCCTTTGCTTATATTTGTGTATTTTGCAAGAGCTTCCATTACACGACTGCTTTCAACGGAATGAGTTATTCCTACAGTTAGAGATGAAATATTTGCTTTTTCATCTCTTATAGTCTGATACAGGTTGTTTGAAATTGCTACAAGACGTCTAGCATACTTATAGACTATTTCTCCATTTGAAGTTAGATGAAGTTGTTTGTTGTTACGGATAAAGAGTTTTACTCCTAGTTCATCTTCTAATGCTTTAATATGCTGACTTACAGCTGGCTGTGTTAGCGCTAATTCTTCTGCAGTTTTTGTAAAACTACTTGTCTCAACAACCTTCATAAAAGATATCAACTTCTGATCAATTAAACTCATAATGTCCGAATTATACTCCAATATTGGGTAAAAGTGTAAAAAAAAAGGAACCTGCGAAAGGTTCCTTTCAAGCTTATTATGATAGGATTAGTTAAGGTGATAAACACATCCAAGAGCTGCGTTATAAGAAATACCAGCAGTTACGCTATCAGAAAGAGCAAATGCATAACCTACACCAGCTCTAAGATATGCTGTAAAGTCACCAACGTTTTTCCATGTCCAGTCATAAGAAACAGAAGCTGTTCCACGAGCTGCAAGCTTAACACCCTTAGACTCGCCAAGAACAAAGTTTGCACCAGCCTGAAGACCAACATTAACGTCAAAAACTTCTTTGTTAATCTTAAATTCTGCTACTTTGTACTGTCCGCCAAGTACAGCGTCAATATATCCAGCATTACCAAATCCAAAAGCAGCTGTGATGTATCCATCCCACTTGTTGTCAATCTTGTAGCCAAATGTGATACCTGATGGTTGTCCTGCTTCTAAACCAAGTCTAAATCCGCTCTTCTGCTGACTAGGAAAAATTGACTTTGCTGCAACTGGAGCAATAATCATTGCTACGAGTGCAATAATGACGATAGCTTTCTTCATTTTCAAACTCCTAAAATTTGATATTTGAGGTTTTTGCAAAACTGCTTCTAGGCTTATTTTCAAAAACCGTTGCGATTATACCAACAATTGAAAAAAAGTGACAGTGTTAAGGTACCAATTCTTTTAATTTTTCTATATTATTAGGGCCTATTCCTTAGCTCGGCTGGAGGGGTGTATATGTCTAATAAACAGTTAACGCTCAGAGGCGTTATCACAGGTGTGCTTGGACTTATAGTAATTACAGCAAGTTCAATGTATGTTGCTTTAAGAATGGGTGCTTTGCCATGGCCAACCATTTTTGTAACAGTTCTATCAATGACAGTTCTTGGAAGGATAAAGAATTCATCGCTACAAGAAATTAACGTTACACATACACTTATGAGTGCTGGTGCAATGGTTGCTGGAGGTCTTGCTTTTACAATTCCAGGTATTTGGATAATCAATCCTAATGCTAGTATTTCTATTTTGTCTCTTATGACTATGACAATTTGTGGTGCATTGCTTGGAACTTTGTTTTCTGCTGTTTTTAGAAGGAACTTAATTGAAGAGCAAAAATTGGTTTATCCCATTGGAATGGCTTCTTATCAAACTCTGACAACTGGCATTAACAAAGGAAAAGATTCTCTAAAACTTTTTGTTTCAATGGGTGCTAGTGTGTTGTTTACTGCAGCAAGAGATGCATTTGGATGGATTCCATCTGTTGTAGCTATCTTTAAAGGAAGTACATTAGTTCAACCTATCAATATTTGGATTAGCCCCATGGCTTTGGCAATTGGTGCCATGGTTGGCCGTCTTCCTGCTATTTTATGGCTTGGAGGTGCTGTTTTAGGCTATCTTTTGATTGTTCCAATTGGTCTTTCAACTGGTCTTTTTGCGGATATGACGGCTGCAAATTTATTCAGAGAAAACCTTGGTATTGGCATTATGCTTGGTACAGGAGTTGGTGTTTTTACCAAAGCTATCATAAGTGGAATAAAAAAGGGCAAGAAAGAGAAATTGGTCTTCACTGGCGTGTCAAAGAAAAGCTTACTGTTATGTTTAGCTGTCATGGTTCTTTGTGCAACTGCTATGGCAATTTTTACAGAAATGTCGTTGGCTGTGGCGCTTTTGGCCGTCTTAGGAGTGTGCCTTGCAACGCTTCTTAGTGGAATTCTTACTGGTCAGACTGGCATTAATCCAATGGAAGTTTTTGGAATTTTGGTGATGCTTTTGGCTAATGTGGTATTCAGCCCGTCTACTGCTACCTTATTTTTGACTGCTGGCTTAGTTGCTGTTGCATGTGGCCTAACTGGTGATGTCATGAATGATCTAAAGAGTGGTTATATGCTTAAGACAGATCCTAAGCAACAGCTTATGGGAGAAGCAATTGGGGGTGTTGTTGGTGCTGTTGTGTCCGTATTGGTGTTACTTTTGATGAAGAAAACTTTTGGTGGTTTTGGAACTGAATATCTGCCAGCACCTCAAGCAAAAGCTGTTGCTTCTATGGCTAGCGGTCTTGGGGATTCTCCAGCTTTCTTTTGGGGTATTTTGATTGGTGCAATTTTGTATGTTGTTGGTGTTCCGGCAGCAACTTTGGGCCTTGGTATTTATCTTTCAAGCCAAATTTCAATTATTGTAGGTCTTGGTGCAATTATTGCTTTAATTCTGACAAAGACAAAGACGGTTAAAGAAAGTGATTTAAATCTTGTTTCAAGTGGACTTTTGGGTGGCGAAGGAATTACTGGCGTGATTATTGCAATTGTAAGCATGTTGGGTTAAAGGTACAGGTTAGAGGTTTATAATGGAAAAGGATAAGGTTGTTGATTTTTCTCTTTTTGCAAAAAAACCTGAGCAGCTGGTGGACCTTCTTGGCTTGGATAAGAAATTTCAAGGGAGACAGGTATATGACTGGCTTGTTAAAGGTGTTACATCTTTTTCTGAGATGACTAATTTGCCAAAAATGTTACGTCAGAGACTTGAGACGTCTTATCCTTCAGTGTTTTCAAGTGTTGTTGCCGCAACACAAACTGATGATGATGGCAACTCTAAACTAGCCTTAGAGCTTTATGATAAGAGCATAATTGAGTGTGTTATGCTTAAAGATAAAGAAGATGAGTTAACAGCCTGCCTTTCAAGCCAAGTTGGTTGTGCAATGGGTTGTAAGTTTTGTAGAACAGGTACATTAAAACTTACCAGAAATTTGTATGATTTTGAGATTGTTGAACAATTTGCATATTTAAAAGCACTTGCTTTGCAGTTATATGGTAAGGAGATTACGCATGTGGTTTTCATGGGAATGGGAGAGCCTCTTGCAAACCTTGATAGCGTGCTTTCTGCAATCTCTTTTTTGCACGATCCACAAGGTTATAATCTTAGTCACAGACGAATTACAATCTCAACTTGTGGTCTTGTTCCTGGTATCTTGGAGCTTTCAAGACGCGCTATTCCTGTAAAGCTTGCAGTTTCATTGGTTGTTGCAGATGATCCTAAGCGTACTTCACTTATGCCTGTAAATAAAGCCTACAACCTAGCTCAGCTTCGTAATGCGCTTGTAGCTTTTCAGAAGACAAGCGGGCGTAGATTTACATTTGAATACTGCATGATTCACAATATCAATGTTTCTCAGGCCGATGCCGATAATTTACAACGTTTTTGTAAAGGTTTAGAAGTGATTGTAAATTTGATTCCGTTTAATCCTTGTAGTGAATTGGATTTTGAAACTCCAACAGAGCAAGAAATTAAGACTTTTACTAATGTGCTGACTAAACGTGGTGTACCATATACAATTCGCATTAGTAGAGGCCGTTCAATTAAGGGTGCATGCGGACAGTTAGCTGGAAAACTGAACTAGTCTAACAGTGCAAAAGATGTTAGTATTGCATGACTGGAGGGTTATATGGGACTTAATTGTGGTATTGTAGGACTCCCAAATGTTGGCAAATCCACCATCTTTTCTGCTTTAACTAGCGCACCTGCTGAGGCTGCGAATTATCCTTTTTGTACAATTGAACCTAACGTTGGCATTGTCAATGTTCCAGATGCAAGACTTGATAAAATTGTTCAACTTATTCCAACTGCTAAGGTTATACCTGCAGTAACAGAGTTTGTTGATATTGCTGGTCTTGTTGCTGGTGCATCTAAGGGTGAAGGTTTAGGAAATAAATTTCTTGCAAACATTAGAGAAGTTGGAGTTATTGCACATGTTGTCAGGTGCTTTGATGATCCAGATATAATTCATGTAAACAACAAAATAGATCCTGCTGGTGATATTGAAACCATAAATATTGAGCTTGCACTAGCAGATTGGGACACTGTTGATAAGAGATATCAAAAACAAAGTAAGCTAGCAAGAATTGCAAAAGATGCAAAAGAAGCAGCTGCATTAGTTCCAATTTATGAGAGACTTCTCAAAGGTTTAAGTGATGGGTTGAGTGCCAGAAGTATTATTACAGATCCAGATGAAAAAACAATGATCTCTGATCTTCATTTAATTACAATGAAGCCTGTAATCTTTGTTTGTAACATTGATGAAAGTGCTATTGGGCAAGATAATGATTATGTTAAGACTGTCAAAGAAATTGCAGCTAAAGAAAATGCTCCAGTGGTTTGTATTTGTGGAAAAACAGAAGCTGAGATAGCTTCTCTTGATACAGCAGATGAGAGATCTGAATTTTTGGAGGCTGCAGGTCTTGAAGAAAGTGGCATGAACGTTCTCATACGTACAGCGTACGAGACACTGGGGCTTAGAACCTTCTTTACTGCTGGATCTGATGAAGATAGAGCTTGGACATTTAGAGCAGGTTATAAAGCTCCTCAAGCTGCAGGTGTTATTCATACTGACTTTGAAAAAGGTTTTATTAAGGCTGAAGTTTATAGCTGTGAAGATTTGTTTAAGTATGGCAGTGAAGCTAAGGTTAAAGAAGCAGGTAGACTTAGAATTGAAGGCAAAGAATACGTTGTTCAAGATGGCGATATCATGCACTTTAGATTCAATGTTTAAATTTAAAGCTTGGAGTTAATGATGGCATATTCTTCTTGTGAGAGTGAAAATTATCATGTTTTAGTTTCAATACAGGGCATTGTTGTTCATGGAAAAGGCCTTGGACACTTTCTAGGAATTCCTACTGCAAATATTGACTCAAAGCAGGATATTTCTTTTTTGCAAGAAGGAGTTTATTGTTCAAAAATTTTCTTTGATGATGTTGCCAAATGTGGTACTGTAAACATTGGAAGACGTCCTACCGTAGATAACCTTGAGAAGTTTACAATTGAAGTTAACATTCTAGATTTTAATGAAGATATATATAATAAATTTGTAACTCTTGAGGTTTATAAACTCTTAAGACCTACTCAAAAGTTTGATTCTCTTTCTCATTTGATTAGACAAATTAGAACTGACAGTATTTCAACATTAAAGTTCTTTGGTCAGTCTTTACAGCCTAATGGAATTGACTTTGATTTAGAAAGAAGTGTTGTTCTTCTTAATGGTTCTGAATTTAAACTAGAAGAGAAAGCATTAAGTCTTGTTTTCTTGCTTTCTGTTAATCACAGCTGTTCTTTTACATGTCATCAGCTTTATGAGGCTATATGGCATGAAGTGAACAGGGCTGATAGTGAGGCTCTTGTTTTAGCTTTGGTAGAACATGTGAATGAAGTTTTTGCAAAAACGTCTAATACTCAAGTTCAAACTCAATTGGTTCGTGTAGTAAAAGAAAGTCAATCAGAGGAAAAGAGAATACAACTACTTTTGCACTCTTGAGTGTTCCGTTGTGACTTGTTATTTCTTTTGGTGCTACAACCTGAATTGTGACCCTAGAGCTTAGTATTTCATTTGGACAATCTTCTCCTAGAATAAAACTCATCATTTCAAGGTAGTTTTCTTCTGTTAATTCATGATTGTAAATAGGCCCATATACTTCAAAGTTTGGATTTGCTAAGAATGGGACAATTTTTGTTAATTCATCATAATTATCCATGCCAATATGAATCTGAACATGGGTTTTGCCATCTTTTTCTGTTGCATTTACAAGAGAACTATTAGAACTTTTTGAAAGATCTAAAACAAGACCATTGAAATCACTGAAAGCAAAGTCTCCCATGTATGTATTGACCCCTGTTTTTAAGAATTTAATTGAGCTGGCGTTATCAGAGGCCTCTAAGTTTTTTACAAACTCATCAACTGCAACCTGTAAAATAGGATCATCATTTCCACTATCTTCCCAGTTTGAAAGATCTTCAACAACGCTTACAAAATAATCGCTAACAGTTAAATCTATGTGGCTTCTACCAGTAAGGGTTTCTTCATCAATGATATTACTCTTTAGATTTAAAGTTTCTGTAACCTTACAGGAACTAAATGAAAACAAGGTAACAAGAATTAAGGCCAAGATGGCAATAAAAGATAGCTTATTCATAAAAAATAATATAAACTGCTTGACATTGTTTTTCAATCAGAAAAAGAAGGGATATATGAGAACAATAAGACTAACAGTTGCTTTTTCATGTTTAATATTAATCTCAATTTGTCGTGTATTTGCGGACAGTTGGGAAGGTACATATCTTTGGGTTAACCCAACAGACAAGAACAATAACGGCAAATGCACAGAGATTAAATATGTAGTAAAAGAAGTCATCCTGAAAGATGGAACAAAGAGTTTTGAAGTTTGGGATGCTTCAGATGAACTTGCGTTAAGAAGAATTTTTCCAATTGAATACATGTCAGATGGTGGTTATGCATGGCATAAATGGAACGAAAATAGCACAGAAGCAGAAAACTATAGAATGAATGCAGAAAAGTTTAATACAACATCTTATACACCGGCACAGTGGAGAGTTATAGAAATTCAACAAAATGAACTTTTGGGCATTTGCGTAGTACAAACAAAGGCTTTTATCTTTAATGTTGAAACTACATCTTATTTTACACTTAGATACAATAATGAGACAGGTAAGCGAGAACTTGCTTACATGACAGATGGAGATGGAATCGTTAGTGTAGGCCTTTTCTTTAATCCGGCTCCTGGAGAAGAAGGAAAGAAAGTATTTGTCTTAACAAAACAAGATTGATTGAACTTTGCACGTTGGCAGTTGACAGATAAGTTTTCCTTCTATATATATACACTGCACACTGAATTCGATTTTAAAGAGGTTTTTTTATGGGAGATAAGAAGGTAATTATAGTTGAGTCACCTACAAAAGCTAAGACAATTAGAAATTTCTTAGGACCAGATTGCGTTGTTGTTGCAAGTAATGGTCATGTGAGGACTCTCCCAAAAAACGATCTTTGCATTGATATTAAAAATGGTTATGCACCAAAATACATAATTGATGAGAGCAAAGAAAAAATCATTTCTCAAATAAAGAGCGAAATGAAAGGTGCAAGTGAATTGATTCTTGCAACTGATGAGGACCGTGAAGGAGAAAGTATTAGCTGGCATCTGGTTCAAGTATTGAAGCCAACCATGCCACAAAGAAGAATGGTCTTTCATGAAATTACAAAAAAAGCAATTCAAGAAGCTTTTGAACATGGCAGAGATATTGATATGAATTTGGTCCATGCTCAGGAAGCTAGAAGGGTCTTGGATAGGCTTTATGGATATACAATTTCTCCTGTGCTTTGGTCAAAGCTTTCAAATAAGAGCCTAAGTGCTGGAAGAGTTCAATCTCCTGGTTTAAGACTTATTGTTGACAGAGAACGCACAAGACTTACATTTAAGAAATCTGAATACTGGGACGTTAAGGCAACTTTTGATGAAGGCTTTTATGCTTCAATATCTACCATCAATGGCCTTAAAGTTGCAGATGGTAAGGATTTTGATAGCGATACAGGTAAGTACACGGGATCTAACAAGGTTGTTCTTCTTTCAAATGAAGACGCTTTGAAAATTGTTGATGACCTTTCTTCTAGCAAGTTTATGGTTACCGATATCAAAGAAAAGCAGGTCTCTCAGAAACCGTTTGCACCATTTATCACAAGTACTCTTCAACAGGAAGGTAATAGAAAGCTCCACCTGTCCACAAAAGATACAATGAAGATTGCACAAAGCTTGTATGAAAACGGTTTTATCACCTACATGCGTACAGACAGCCCAACACTCAGCCAAGAGGGCATCAATGGTGCACGCGAAAGCGTCCTAAAGCTTTACGGACAGGAGTACTTGCCTTCTGAATCCAGACAGTACACTGCAAAAAGCTCCAATGCACAGGAAGCCCACGAGGCAATAAGGCCATCTGGTGAACACTTCCGCCATCCCGATGACACTGGCCTTACAGGCCGTGAGTTAGAGCTTTACACTCTAATTTGGAAAAGAACTTTAGCAAGCCAGATGAGCAATGCATTAAAGCAGAATACATCGGTCTCTATACAGGCAATGACCAGTGGTGGGGATGATGTGATGTTCTCTGCTAATGGTGTGCGAATTGAGTTCCCTGGTTTTATGAGAGTTTATGTGGAGGGCTCAGATGACCCAAGTGCAGCGCTGGAGGATAAGGAAACTCCTTTACCAAAGTTGACTGCAGGGCAGGGTTTGACGGCCAAGAAAATTGAAGAACTTGGGCATGAGACAAAGGAACCTAACCGTTATACAGAAGCTTCTTTGGTTCAGGCTCTTGAGAAACTTGGTATTGGAAGGCCTTCTACTTATGCAACTATCATTGATAGGCTTTTTGAGAAAAATTATATAATCAGAGAAAATGGCACACTTGTTCCTACCTTCATAGGTTTTGGTGTGGTTCAGCTTCTTGAGTCATATTTTTCTGACAGAATTGACTATGGCTTTACTAGAGACATGGAAGATGGTCTTGATAAGATTGCAGAAGGCAGGCTTGATGAGCTTCAATTCCTTAAAGATTTCTATGAAGGCGAGCATGGTCTTGAAAAACAGGTTAAAGCCAACAAGATGAGCATCAACTCAAAGGATGTGAAAAAACTTTCTCTGCCACAGCTTTCTGCTGAAAATGAGATTAATCTTGGTCCTTATGGTCCATATGTAAAGAGCTCTGACGGAAAGTTTGTGTCGGTGCCAAAGAATTGGACGCCAGCGTCTGTTCAAGATAGTATGATTGAAGAACTTAAGCTTCAAGGCAGTTCTGATTCTAATGGAAAAGCTAATACTCCTGAGACAATTGGAACCACAAATGATGGCCTACCAGTGCTATATTGTACAGGAAAATTTGGTGATTACTGGCAATTGGGCGATAAATCTCAGACCAGTGAAGTTAAGAGATTTAAGGTTCCTAAGAAGTATATTGGCAATAAATCTGTTCCTTTAGATGTTGTTTTAAAGTTCTTTAGCTTGCCAATAACTATTGGAAAATCAGAGTCTGGAGAGACTATTACTGCTGATGTTGGCAAATATGGTCCATATGTTAAGTGTGGTAATGACTTTAGAAGT
>CAVEGR010000090.1:0-18511 GCA_963615565.1 Phocaeicola massiliensis
CACCATTAATGTACTTAAACAATTCCTTCATGTCAAAGTTGATGTCACCTTTGGTTCCTTTAGTGTTCAAGTATATGTTATACCTGCCATTATTTTCACACAAGTCTTTATCCTCTCTACAAGTGGATTCAAATGTGTATATGCATCTATCTCTGTCAAAGGGGTCAAATGTGCATAAGAAGATTACATATGAGTCTATTAACTCTTCATAATTTTGTCAAAATCACTGCATGTTGGATTTAACCTTACAGCTGTCAGTGGTTTTCAAGAAAATTGCTCTTCAAGAAAATCTCGATAAACCTCCTGCAATCTGATATAATCGGACCTAGGTTGTCCTGTGGGAGGGAAACAAAAATGGCCATATGTGTGAAAAGTGAGATAGGAAAACTTAAGAAAGTTCTCATTCACAGACCAGGTGGTGAGCTTGAGCATCTGACCCCGGAGTATCTGTCAACGCTTTTGTTTGACGATATCCCTTACCTAAAGCGTGCACAAATTGAGCACGATTCGTTTGCACAAACCCTTCGTGATTGCGGTGTTGAGGTTGTTTATCTCTGTGACCTTGTAACTCAGGCCTTGGATACCGATATAAACGTAAAAAAGCAATTCATTCGTGAATTTCTCATGAATGCAGGAAATCGTGTCCTAGGTAGAGAAAAAGAACTCTATAAAAGCCTTCTAGATCTTCCAAGCACAAAAGATATGGTTCTCAAAACCATGCAAGGAGTCTTGGACACTGGCTTTGACTTCAGAAAAAGTAATCCTCTTTTAAACTTAACACGCACCAAAGCTGGCTTTTTGATTGACCCCATCCCAAATCTCTACTTCACACGTGACCCAATGGCCTCTATAGGCAACGGAGCCAGCCTCAATCACATGTCATCTGTAACCCGCAACCGCGAGACTATCTACATGAAGTACGTCTTTGATTTTCATCCCGATTTCAAAGGCAAGGTCAAAAAATATTACAACCCTCTATGTCCGTACAGCATTGAAGGGGGCGATATTCACAACTTAAGCTCTGAAACTCTTGCAATTGGTCTTAGTCAGCGCACCTGTGCAGAAGCTATTGAGCTTTTAGCCAAAAATATTTTTGCGGACGAAGAAAGCACAATTAAGAATATTCTTGCCATAGATATCCCAAATACTAGGGCCTTCATGCACTTAGACACAGTCCTAACCCAGGCCGATACCAATGTTTTCATTGTTCACCCTGGAATTCTAGATAATGTAAGAGTTTATCGGGTTTTCCCGGGAGCAAGAGAAACTATCAAAGCAGAGGCCTTGAAAGGAAACCTTGAATCTATTCTCTGCCGTTTCCTAGAACTGGATAGCATAAAATTTATTAAATGTGGTGGAAATAGTGCTATAGCTTCTGAGCGTGAACAGTGGAATGACGGTTCCAATGCTCTGTGCGTAGAGCCTGGCAAAGTCATAGTCTATGATAGAAATACAATCACTAATTCCATCTTGAGAGACAATGGGCTTCAAACTTTGGAAATTGCAAGTTCAGAGCTTTCTAGAGGAAGAGGTGGGCCTAGGTGTATGAGCATGCCTCTTGAACGCATCTAACTCTTCGCAATATTTGTGTCATATACTGCGTCAGTGCGCTCTGGCCGTATCAGTAATACTGTCCCTCGCTTCTTCCTTGTCTCTAACGCAAATATTGCGAATCTCTTCATGATTTTGTGTCATATACTGCGTCAGTGCGCTCTGGCCGTATCCATAATTTTGCCTAATTTTCAATGGAAAAGTCAAAATTCTCTTATTTTCCTTGAACTTTTCAATGAAAATGCCCAAAAAATCAATTTTTCAATGAATCTTGGCTATTTTCTCTGCCCTAAGTTTTGATTGATAATAAGCTTTCATGTCAGCTTCAAATTCGGCATTAGAGTTATATTGTCTACCTAGACAAGGTTGCCATAAAGAAGGATCTTCCATGCAAAGGTAAAAGAATACGTTGTTCCGCCATTCTTGAGGAAAACAATTGTAAACATATGAGAACATCTCCTGCTTTGTCTCAAGTGGGTATGAGAATTTTCCTGCTGCTGGCGTAAGTTCCATTTGAGTAACGCGAGTGGGTCTTTCACTTTCTCTCAAAGCTTTTAGATTTTGTTTTGTAAATGTAAGAGCACCAATGCCAACCATGACTACATTATTGGAATTTATTTGACTACAAATTAAATTCACAAGTTCTTTGTATTCATCTTGCCAGCCTTTAAAATACACCATTGGATGAATATGAAAACCAACGAGTCTACCGTTAGCCACACTCTGTTTTGCAGCTGATATACGAGCCTTTAGACTTGCAGTTAAATGTTCTTCTTTTTGAACAATTGTAGGTGCATTAACAGACCATGTAGCCACAATATTTCTAGGAAGATTTAAAGATAGCCAGTCAGTTCTAGCACTTTTTGTTTTAAGCTCAATTATAGTATTAGGATTTTTGTTTGCAAATTTTCCTAGAGCAGAGAGGGTTCCATAATCGTCGCTTAATAGGAGAGAGTCAGAGGATTGACCTGTCCCAATGTGCCAAACGGACTCGTCTAATTTTAAATTGTCTAAGTATTCTTCAAGATTTGACACAACTTTAATTTGGTCATTGGCATAAAAACTTTGTATTGAGCAATAGGCACATGCAAAGCCACATTGCTGCACAGCATCTAGAGTCTTTAAGTTGCAGCATCTAGTAAGTTCTCCATCTCTTGGACACGGACAATTGCCTATAATCTTATCGGGAGCTTGAAAATCTGGCACAATAGAGGGTTTTGAGCCATCAAAATTGAAAATAGGATTAAAGTCTGAGTAGTCCGTAGGAGTTTTTCTTAACTTTGAAATTTGGTCAACGACATTGTTAAAGATTTTCTTTGCCTGATTTTTTTGAAGTTGTGAAAATTCTTCAATAGGAGGCATTAAATCCGTAATTTGTACACCTCCCCAAAGAAGTAAATCTTGAGCTTCTTCTTTGAGGATTCTCTTCTGCTGAAATGAAAGATATGGCAAGTTTGCAATATAATTATCAAGTTCTATATTGGTCATTTGAGTTTGTGCTCCGGAGCATAACTTTATCATACAACAACTATAAGATTCTATGAGTTTATGCTATTCTACAACCTAGGAAAAAACGGATACCAAATATGGACAAAGAAGCATTTGAGACTGGAATAAGTTATGCTATTGATAAAACACAAACCAAGGAATCTCAAGAAGAATTAAAACAGCGTAAGGATAACTTTGAAAAAGCTAAAGCCAAAGCTCATGCATTACCACTTAATCCAGGATGCTATCTTATGAAAGATGCAGACGGTACTGTCATCTATGTTGGAAAGGCCAAGAGTCTTAGAAAACGTGTGAGTCAGTATTTTCTTCCAAATAGAGACCGTAAGACATCGGCCTTAGTGGAAAAAATCAGGGATATTGACCATATCATTACTGGCAACGACTACGAGGCCCTTGTTTTAGAAAACAATCTAATTAAAAAATACAATCCGCATTACAATATCATGTTAAAGGATGGCAAAAGCTATCCAATGATAAGAATCTCCAATGAAAGTTTCCCAAAAGTTTTTAAGACTAGACGAATAATTAAAGATGGATCAGATTACTATGGACCATTTCCAGATGCCTCAAAAATGGCTGAATATCTGGATCTTATAGACCGTCTTTTTAACCTTAGAAAATGCTCTACTCCATTAAAAAAGAGAGAAAAACCATGCCTTTATTACCATATAGGCCGTTGTTCTGCTCCCTGTTGTGGAAAAATCACAAAAGAAGAATATGGTAAGAATATCGATAAAATTAGGCGTTTTCTGTCTGGTGGCAGTGATGAACTTGAAAAGCAAATTAGAGATGAAATGATGGCAGCTTCTAAGGCTATGGAGTATGAAGTTGCAGCAAAAAAAAGAGATATGTTGGTAGCTATTCAAAGTGTTAGCAAGGCTCAAATGGTAGAAGATCATTCTGTTCACGCTACATTGGAAAGCCAGGATTATGCTGCAATTGAAATGCGTAGTCCTCTTTGTACTGTTTCAATTATGCAATTTAGAGATGGAAAGTTAATTGGGCGAGCGCTTTACAGAGCACAAACTTTTGGAGACGAATCTGAAACTCTCTTAAACTTCCTAACTCAGTACTATGAAGATGGAAGGGAAATTCCAAGTAAAATCTTTATCTCACATGAAATAGACATTGATTTAATATCCCGATATTTTAAGGAAGCCTTAGGCCATGATGTACAATTTCAAGTACCTAAAGAGGGTAGGGATTTTAGAATTTTGCGAATGGCAGCAGAGAATGCTTCAAGAGATGTGGAAAAACGGCTTAAAAGCAGGGACAATACAAAAGCACTTGAGATTCTTCAATCTGAACTTGAACTTGAAGAACTTCCAGAACTTATTGAAGGTTTTGATATTGCACAATTATCGGGAAAATACACAGTTGCAAGTCTTATTTCTTTTGTAGATGGAAATCCAAATCCTGCTGGCTATAGGCGTTTTAATATTAAATCATTAAATGGTGCAATTGATGACTATGGGGCCATGAGAGAGGCTGTCTATAGAAGGTACTCTAGAGTTATTGAAGAAAATTTAAAAAAACCTAATTTAATTCTTATTGATGGTGGACAAGGACAAGTAAATGTTGCACGAGATGTTCTAGATGAATTAGGCTTGGCAGATGTGCCTGTTGTGGGACTTGCAAAAGAGTACGAAACAATTGTTTTTGATGATGGCAGAGCTGATTTAAGGCTTGACCATAGCAATGAAGGTTTACGTGTTCTCATTGCAGTGAGAGATGAATGTCATAGGTTTGCTACTGGAGCAAACCAAGCTATGAGAAGTAAGGAAGCCTCATTTCATTTGCTTAAAAGCATTCCAGGTATTGGAGATAAAACAAGTGATAAGATTATGAATGCATTCACTACACTTGATGATGTTGTTCAGTGCTCTCCAGAAGAGATTTCAAAGAGAGCAGGAATTTCAATAAAAGTAGCCCAAAATCTTATTGCTAGGCTAAAAGTTTAAGCGTTATTGCAATATTAGACCATCAAATGTTGTCAAATGCTCTTACGTTCAACGGTTCAAGGCTTCAAAGACTGGCAAATACAAATGGCTTTGCATGTTTTCCTTTGCGAACAATTACATCCAAGATACACTTTTCCATTATTGTTTGTTGGACAATTACAGGAGCTTCTTTTATTTTAACATCATATTCAGCAAGAGTAACCAAAACTCTTTCAACATCTATAATGTTGTAATTCCTACAAGCATCATTATAAATGTCTTTGTCTTTCTTTTTTCTAATGGGATATTCAGAACCAAAATAGGGTAAAGAAAAGCTTTTTTCAGTATCTAAGCCATTTTGCCTGAGAATCTCTATTGCTAGAGTCCTTCTAAAATAAGAAGCAAGACGAGAAGCACACATTGCTGTTACTTGTGCAGTATCTTTTGTCCTTAGTAATGTATGAAGGCACTCTAATGCACTGTCTAATCTTCTTCTTGCTACATAAGAGAAAAGTGAGAAATCATTTTCTTCTCTAGTATGTGCTAAATAATCATCAACATCTTCTTCTGTGATATTTTTTTTCCCGGCAATTGTGTTGAGAAATATTACAAATTGGGAGCAGACATTTTCAAAATCATGAACATTGTTTTCAACCTTTTCAATGATTGCTTCACATGCACTTGATGTAATTGAGAAACCGTTTCTTCTGAAATAATTGGTTAACCATTGAGGTTTTTGATTCTCAAACATCTCATAGAATGTAACCGTGTTGTCTTTAGGAACAGCATTCATAATTTCAGGTGCTACTCTAAGATCTGTTGTAGTAATCACCAATGTTGCACAATCAGAGGGGCTGTTTATATAAGTTGCAAGAGCCTTAATTTTATCTTTTCCTTTTAGCTCTTGTGTAATTTCAAATATAACCAACCTATGATCTGCAAAGAGGTCATTATTATTTAGCTGAGCAAACATTTCTGTTTCATAATCTTCAATGTCATAAAACTTTGAGACTTCACAAGGACTAAGTTTGGCTTTTAATTCTTTGATGTAATCATCTTTGAGACCTTTTTCTGGTCCAAGAAGGAGGTATGTTCCTGCCATGGATTACCTTCCATACTGCCTAATTATCATTAAGAGTTTTCCATGAACTTGGCATTGAGTAGAAACAATTACTTGTACAGTAGGATTCGCAGGCCTTAGCTCATACCTATCCCCAATGTGATAGAAATGTTTAAGAGTAATGCCATAATCATCTCCAATACTAGCTGCAACCACATCTCCGTTGTTAACATGATTTGTTTTTTTGATGATAGCAAGATCTCCATCATTGATGCCATCTTCAATCATACTTGAGCCTTTAACTCTTAACGCGTAAAGTTGTTCAGATTCATCACAACCAGTAAGACTTTGAGGTAAATCTACAAAACCATCAAAGACCTCTTCAGACATAAGAGGACTTCCAGCTGCAGTAGCACCAAGAATTGGAACTTTAACAATGTTTGTTCCCTCTGGAGAAGTTCTTCTAAGTAGAGCCATGCCTCTTGGAAGGTTATCAGCAGTCTTAATTATGTTCTTTTTTTCTAGAGCTCTAAGATGATCATAAGCTGCTTTTGGTGAAAACTGAAAGTAGTTAGCAATATCTCTCAGGCTTGGTGCATAACCGTTAATGTCAAAGAAGTGCTCAATGTAATTTGCAATTTCATTCTGACGTTCTGTAAGCCCTTTCATCTTGGAACCTCCGTTTTACTTAAACTATGATAACATATAGCTTACCAAAAGTTAAGAGCTCTTATGGAGTTTTTGCATGCAAAAACCTCTTATATACACATTTTTTGTTTTTTGGTAAAATTTTGCTGAAGAGGTTTTTCAAAAACCTATGGAATATTTTTGGAGGCTTATCATGGAAAATCTAATCAAAAATTACATGGACTTTCTTGACAATAACAAAACAGAGCGCAGATGCACATCTTCTATCATCAAAATGGCAGTTGAAAATGGCTACAAAAATCTTGAGGATGTAGATTCTCTCAAAGCAGGCGACAAGGTCTACTATAGCAAAATGGGCAAAACCGTGATTCTTTTCAATATAGGTAAAGACTGCATTTGTAAGGGCATGAATATCTTGGGTGCTCACATTGATTCTCCACGTTTGGACATCAAGCAGAATCCAATCTATGAGGACACCGGAATTGTTTATCTTAACACACATTACTACGGTGGTATTAAGAAATATCAATGGGTGGCAATGCCTCTTGCAATAGACGGCGTTGTCTTTCTTACAGATGGCACAAAGGTTGACATCCAAATTGGTGATGGCCCAGAAGATCCCGTCTTCACCATCTCCGATATTCTCCCTCACATTGCACAGGACCAGATGAAAAAGCTTGCTTCAGACTTCATTGAGGGCGAAAAACTTGACCTGATTCTTGGATGCTTCCCCAAATCATCTTCACAGACCGATGATGAAAAAGAGCCTGGCAAAAAGAGAATTTTAGCTATTCTTAAAGAAAAATATGGCATTGAAGAAGAAGACTTTGGTTCAGCTGAAATTGAAGTTGTTCCAGCAGGCAAGAGCAGATATATTGGTTTTGATAAGTCTCTTGTTTTGGGTTATGGCCAAGATGACAGAGTTTGTGCATTCTCTTCATTAATTGCAATGCTTGAAACTCCAGCTGCATCCAGAACTAATTGCTGTGTTCTTGTAGATAAAGAAGAAATTGGAAGCTCAGGTGCAACCGGTATGGATTCAATGCTTCTTGAGAACGCAGTTGCAGAAGTTGTATTTAAACTTGGTTTAGAGAATCCTGAGTTGGTAATCCGCAGAGCAATGGCAAATTCCTACATGCTCTCAAGTGATGTAAACTCTGCTTATGACCCACTTAATGCTTCACTTTATGATAAGCAGAATTCTTCTTTCCTTAGCCGTGGTGTTGTATTTAACAAATACACAGGTTCAAGAGGAAAGAGTGGAGCATCAGATGCAAACGCAGAATTTCTTGCAATGGTTCGTGGCAAACTCAAGGCTCACAATGTAAGTTATCAAATGGCTGAAATGGCTCGTGTTGACGTTGGTGGCGGTGGAACAATTGCTAAGTATGCTGCCAAGTATGGTATGCAGGTGCTTGATTGTGGAGTTTCCGTTCTTAGCATGCATGCTCCATGGGAAGTAACTTCTTGCTATGATATTGAACAAGCCTACGAAGGATACAAAGCCTTCCTTGAACTAGTTTAAATATAAACGATTAAATAAAATAGGGTTGCTCGTTTTGAACAACCCTATTTTGCTTTTAGGCACCTATTACTTTGCCTTTTTCTTTTTTTGCTGCAGCTTCAATTTTATCTGCAATTAGTTCTATTCCCTCGTAGAGCTCATAGCAGTCATAGCTTACAACTTTTACAGTTCCCCAAGAAAAATGTAGTTTTGCATCTATATGAAAACCTTGTCCTACGGTTTCTCTCTTAATTGTAATGTCTAAGTCGTGCAGATAGGATTCTGCAAAATCAAGTTTCTGTAGTTTTTTATTCAGGAACTCTTGCGTCTCATCACTGATTTGATACTTGATACCTCTTACGTTAAGATTCATTCGCGCCTCCTTATTGATGAATGTTTACAACTTAATATTAAAAGTGAATTTCCTAAAAGTCAAAAATAACTTCATAAAACTACTTAAAAATTACATAAGAGTATGGAGCTAGCGTAACGCTGCTAGTTGAAAAGTCAAAACTAACAATGTTTTCTGCATTTGCACAAAGGAAATCTGTCATCTTTGTTATTCCAAGCTCTTCTAGATTTAACACAATGTTGTGTTCATATTCTCTATCCAAATTAATCACTGCTACTACAGAACTGTCATTGTATGTCCACTTGCAGACGCAACAATATTTACTTTGTTCATAGTAGGATTCCATAACTTCAACAGTTCCACGAGCAATTTCCGGATTGGAATTGCGAATTTGCAATGATTTCTTGTAGTAGTTTAGAATGCTGTTAGGGTCTTCTTCTTGCTCTAACACACCACTGTATTGGTAGTTATCTTTTGTGACTATAATTCCTTGAGGTGTAGTGTAGCACCAGCCTTCATAGACGTTTTTATCACACCATTTCATTGCAATACGTTTGTAAGGATCTGAACCATCTGCTGTACTAATCATGCCAATCTCTTCCCCGTAGTAGACAAAGAGACAGCCACTTTGAAGGGACAATATGCCTTGGGCCATTTTGATTTTGTCCGTTTGTCTACGGCCCATAAAGGAAGCAATTCTTGCAGTGTCATGATTGCTTAAAAATGGTGCATAGATGCCTATATTGTATATCTCTTGTGCATTTTTTAACATATTTCCAAAAACTACGCCATTGTTTGCTCTAATATCTTTTAGTGCGTCATAGATGTGACCAGAGGACATTGCCAGCGGAAAACAGAAGCAACTGTCTATTCCACTGTCATAGTATTCACGTACAGCTATGTCATTAGAGAACCATGCTTCTGCTACTAAATAACATGTAGGTTTAATTGCTTTTGCTTGCTCTGTTAACCACCCTAAGAAGGCTATGGACTTGCTTTTGTTGTTGGTATAAAAGCTGGTTACAGCATCAAATCTGAAACCATCAACGCCCATATCCAACCAGAATTTCATTATGTTAATAATCTCTGATTTGATTGCTTCACTGTCCAAATTTAAATCCGGCATTGTGCTGGTGAAACGGCTTTCATAGTACCAGTTAGTTCCTGAAACTTGGTTATAACCAGATTCCGATTTTTGTTGAAAATTGTAGTAGTTACCATACTTACCACCTGGTTCACCATGTTCACGAATATAGTTACATGCTTCTTTAAACCATGGATTATCACTAGATGTGTGATTTACAACAAGATCAATTATGATGTTGATTTTACGTTTGTGGGCTTCTGCTAGTAGGTTTTGAAAATCTTGCATTGTGCCAAAATCAGGATCTACAGTGTAATAATCTTCTACATCATATTTATGGTAGCTAGTGCCTTTTGTCATTGGCATGAGCCAAATTCCGTTAAAGCCCAACTCTTGGATGTAATCAAGCTTTGCTGTAATGCCATTAAAATCGCCAATGCCATTGTTATCGGTATCAAAAAAAGACCAGATGAAGATTTCGTAGTAGTTGCGATATTCGTCATCCAGAGGAGATGTTGTGGTGTTGGATTCAGTCAACTGTCCAACTGTGGTACAGGATGCTAAAAGCAAAAGAATGGCCAGAACAAGAAAAATAGGAAGTATGTGTTTCATAATTAACCTTTTACGCTTCCACCGGCAATGCCTTCTACGTAGTACTTTTGGAGCCATAGGAAGAGCCCGGTGATTGGTATTGCAACTACAACTGCGGCAGCACAGAATGTAGTGAAGTATTGTTGAATTTGCTCACGTTCAAGCCATTTGTACATGCCAAGAGAGACTGTGTAGCGGCTGATATCGGGGACCCCACTCATGATGAATGAGACAAATATATAGTCGCACCAAGGTGAAATGAATGAAGTTAGGATGGTGTAGATTACTATTGGCTTACTCATAGGAATGATGATTTTCCAAAAGATTTGTGCTTTTGTGGCACCATCAATTGTGGCAGCCTCATCCAATGCTTTTGGTATAGTATCAAAATATCCTTTTGCTATGTAATACGATAGAGCAGCTCCGGCGCTGTAAACTATAATTAAGCTCAACAGGCTTTGAAAGTTGTTGGGAAGGATGATTTTTAAGAGAAAGTAGACAGCTGTCATGCTCATGAAGCCGGGGAACATTCCTAGAACCAGCATGATATTCATAAGTGGTTTTCTTGCTCTAAATTTGATTCTACTGAATGTGTAGCCAACAGAGAGAACAAAGGCTGTTGTGATGATGCATGAGCAGGTTGCTACTAGAAGGGTGTTTAAAAACCATTGGTTAAATGGTGTGTTAAAGAAGAGGTTTTTGTAGTTATCTAATGTCCAGGTTTTTGGGAAGAATGTAGAACTCCAAGCTCCAGGTTCACCTCTGAAGGACTGTACAACCAAATATAATAGAGGAATGAGCCACATGACACTCATAAAAATTAATATTGCATACACTATGGCGTTAACTGCTCTAGTGATGTGCTTTTGACTTCTTTGTTTATTTTGAGGTTTATTTTGATTAGCCATTTTGAAATTCATCCTCCTTCTTGACAGAAGCGGATCTGTTATAGACAAGTAGTGATAGCGTTGCAGAGATAATAAATACTAAGATTCCAATGACTGAAGCCAGCTTATAATTTCTGTCTACACCAAGAGAAAGCTTGTATAACCAAGTAATTAAGAGATCTGTTCCCTTTGCTCCTTCTGTGTATTTAAGAAGATCTCCAGGTCCACCACCTGAAAGTAGATAAATAACGTTAAAGTTGTTTATATTTCCAACAAATTGGGTAATTAAATATGGTCCTGTTACAAACAACATGTAAGGTAGTGTGATTTTAAAGAATTGGGTAACAGGTCCTGCTCCGTCAATTCTAGCACTTTCATATAAATCTGCTGGAATGTTCATAAGAATTCCTGAACATATTAGCATTGTATAAGGGACACCAATCCACATATTAACAAGAATGATTGCAATTCTTGTTTGTGTGATGTTTATGCCAAATTTAAGATTAAAATTAAATACTTTTGCAAAGAATTGCGTTATTATTCCACTCATTTCAAGGCTGTCGCCAGCGGTCAGCATTTTGCTCATTATCATGAGCGAGACAAACTGTGGAACAGCTATTGTCATGACAAATATTGTTCTGAAAACTTTCTTAAATTTGATTCCTTTTCTGTTAATCAACATAGCAAGAATCATTCCACCAAAGTAGTTAGTAAATGTTGCAAAGAAAGCCCAAACCAAGGTCCATCCAAGGACACGTAAGAATGTAGCAGATAAAACAGAATTTCCGCCAAAGATATCGGCAAAATTTTTAAGACCTACCCAACTAAATAAGTGCTGTGGCACCTCTGTTGATGCATCATAGTTGGTGAAGGCTATTATAATCATTGTAATTAATGGAATAAAAGTAAAAACAAAAAGTCCAATCATTGGCAAAGAGAGCAGGGTAATGTGGAATTTGCCATCAACAAAGCCTGCTAAGTCTTCTCTGATTTTCATGATTGGTTTGTGATTTTTCTGCTTTTCTTCCAAATCAATGCTTTCTTTTACACTGTTTTTATAAAGAAGAAAGAAAAAGATAATTATGAAGATTGTAAGAATTCCATAAAGAATAATTTTAAAGCTGTTATCTCCAGTTATCTTATCGTAGACTCCTAATTCTTCATTCCAATAGTCATGAGTTTCTACAATTCCAACAGTTCCGTGGTTAAAAAAGCCGTAGAAAAAGAGATGAAGATAAGAGCCTCCAAAACAGATAAGATAGAGTATAAAGAATATTTCTATAAAAAGATAAAACAGACCTCGTGCAATCTGTCCTCTTGCTATATGACCAAGCCCCATTACAAAATATGAGCCTTTAGTCCAGGCATTACCCTTAGTAAAACCTTTAACAAAAGTGTTTTTTAAAATATTTCTGTCTTTTTTCATTTTCTTCAGGTAAGAGATTTTTGTAGAGGTTTTTGCTCAAACCCCGAAAAAGGGCGGAAAAGAAAGCTATGACAGCCACTTGTCCGCCCATAAATGTCAAATTCTGGAGTTATTTCCTAATTTGTGCACATAGAGAATCCAACAAAGCCTGAAGTTCGCTATCAGTAATTGACATTGGATCTTCTGCATCAAGGAACTGCTTTGTTAAGCTGGCCATTGGAGTCCAGTATGTACTTGGGACGCCTTTCTGAGTTCTAAAGTAGGCTGATTCTTTAAGCACTACGCTAATAACATCATCTTTCTGAACTTCTTCAGATGCCATAACATTCTTATTTGTAGGCCCAAAACCTCGCACCTCAAAACGTCTTCTCTGGCTCTGCTCATTTGTGAGCCATTGGGCAAGCTTATGTGCCTCAGCTTTGTTCTGAGAATAGCCGTTTACTCCAATGAGCTTGTAGCCAAAATAGCCATTAAGTGCAACATCTTCTCCACCAATTTTTGCAGTTGGCAGAACAGCTACGCCTGTATTTTCACCCCAGACCGCCTTGATTGCTTTCATGTTCCAAGTTCCTGTGACAACGGCAATTAGATTCCCACTTGTGATACCTGCGATAATCTTAGAGTCATCAACATTGCCTGTGAAAGCGCTATTTGCAAAGTAACTTCTCAGTGCCTTCATCACTTCCAAGCCATCTTCACTATCATAATTGATAGAGACCGATTTCTCTGTCAAATCTTCTGAATAAGTAACTTCATACTTTAAATCAGAATCAGCAAAGAAGAAGGAGCTTAAATACCAACCATCATCATAAAGTCTAAAGGCAACCTGTTTTCCTTTTTCTGCGGCCACAGCAATGATTGTATCTAGGCTCTTAATATCGTCCTCTGAAAGCTGAGACTTGTCGTAGCAAAGGAAGTATGTGTTATCACCAGTACAAGGGTAGGCATAAACCTGTTCTTCTCCATTGATTACAACAGTTGCAGAATCAACACTTCCTTCACTGTTATTTGCTTTAAGGGTCTCAAGAGCTGTTCCCCCTATACGAGCAAGAGCACCGGCTTGAATGAGCTTGTTAATTTGGTCACTTGCAAAAGAGAATACATCTGGGCCAGATTCCGGGTCATTAAGTACCTTGTCAGCAGCATCTGTCTCTGCTTGGACCCCATACAAGAATTTGTAGTCATTCTCAGGATGGGCCTTTGCATAAGCATTACAGAGTTCTTTCAGAAGTTCTTGGTCTTCCTGTGCTCCCCAAACAGTCAAAACGTATTTTGTACGTTCTGTGCTTGTTGTTTCAGTAGCCTTACTTTCACTGCTACCACCAGCAAATACACAACTAAGACTGAAAGCAATAAGCAATATAAAAACTAATATTCTTTTCATAAAAGCCTCTAGTCTATTACTTAACTGTGACAACACCATCTGCGAGTGTAATTGTATAAGTTCCAGAAGATGGAATCATGACATTGTTTCCACTTGGATCTCCATACCAAGTTGTGTTTCCTGCTGCATCAACATCAATAATCTTAACTGCTGCAAAGTCAGGAGCACACCAAGTGTTGCTGTCTTTTTCTTCAAAGTTGTAAACAATAGAGTTTCCACTCATCTTGAACTGTGACTCTGCTCTCCAAGTATCTCCATCTTTGAGTGTTCCAACAAGGAATAAGCCTTCAAGTTTCTCAAGTGTGATGTATCCTGTTTCACCATCAAGATGAAGTGTAATCTCATAAAGACCATAGTCATCAACCATGTAGTTGTCTCCACTTTCCTGTGTTCCAAACCAGAGGTCTGCATCACAGCCACTGTAGCCAGAAACAACCTTACATGCACCCTTCTTTCCGCTGTCTGCTATCCAAGAAGCTGTGTCAGCTTCTGTGAATGTGTAATATCCAACATAGGTATTTGGATCATCTGTTGCTTCAAGCTGAATGCCTGACTTGCAATTCCAATAATCAGCACCATTTACAACACCAGCAAGGAAATATCCCTTCTCAGAAGTTGTGACAGTTGCTTTGTCTTCTGTTGCATTATAGGTGATGTTATATTGACCAGCTCTAAGAAGTAGATTGTCTGCATCTGCAGGAGTAAGAGTCCAGCTGGTTGCATTAAAGTCTTCATCACTTACACCGTACCATGTTCCGTTAACATCATTAAGAACTTTAAGAGCTGCACACATTTCACCGTTTGGATCAAGTGCCCACTCTGCATAGCTATCTTCTGTGACGTTAACAGTCAATGAGAAATTCTCCCTAATTGCATCAGTTGTCATTTGACCTTCTTCTGTTGCATTCCATTCAAAAACTGTTCCAACAACATACATGTCATTTGTGATTGCAATTTCTGGAGCGTCACCTATTCTTTCAAAATAAATAACATCATATGCACTTGAGCCTGGGTTTGTTTCAAGAGTGAGGTTGTAAATACCGCTCTTTGCTACGTTGATATTCCAGCCTGTTGCTTGCTCGCCAAAACCTCCGTTTGCATAGAACCAGCGTTCTCCATCAACAAGAACTTCACCAACAATGTCACCATCTGCTTCTGCAAGAACTGTATATCCATCAAGATATCCAACACCATGTTGACCTGTCCATGTTCCCATTACACGAATTTGGAAGGCATCACCAGCATAAAGAACAACATTGTTCATTCTAAAGAGGTTGGTGTTAGGTTCGCTATCTTTTGTTAATTTAAAATTCTCTTCAACATCAGCTGACTCGCTCCAGTTTGAAGCTTTGAGAGTTCCAGCACCAGAGCCAATGAGACACCAAGTATTTGTATCTTCTACAAAAGCTCCTTTAAAACCCGCAAAGAGGTCTGTGTCGTCAGTAATTGGGGTATTAAAGTCAAAGAGAATAGTCTTTGATGCTTCTGAGTACCAAGCCATGAAGGTTGAACCATCTTTTTCTGGTGTCCAAGGGGTTAATTTGGAACCCACTTTCACCTTTTCTTCTTTGAGAAGCTTACTTCCGTCATACCATCCAACTGTAACTGTCTCAACGTCAGAAATTTGTATATCGCCTAGCTGTGGCTTATACGCTGTTGTTGTGCAACTTGTCACTAGCAGAGCTAGAGCAAGTAAAGCAATTAGTAATTTTTTCATTTTATCCTCCACTCAGGCATAAACACTACTCCTATATAATTACATAATGTGAATGCCAAAGAAAATTATATCATATAAAAGGATAAATTCATAATTCTTTTGTGGATTTTACAACAACAACTGAGAAGGCTGGAACGCAAATTCTATCCTTTATTTCAACAAAAGTATTAAACTTTTCTCCATCTAAAAGAACAGACCAGGTTTGGGAAGCACCGCCGGACGGAAGAGAGCTAAAGAATGAATGTTCTGTTGGGTTTACTACAGAAAATCCAACGTTTTCTCCATGAATCTTATAGAGCACTTCAATGGCCTGATTGCCAAGAATATTGCAAGAAATATCGGCATTCCAGAGTTTTGGAGCATTATTTCTCATTTTGATAAGATTTTGATACCAAGTAAATAGCTCTTCCTCTTTGGAACCACATTTAATGCTTTCCCAATCAATATTGTTAATTTTGTCACCAGATTTGTAGCTATTAGAATCTCCAGCTTTACTTTTGCAAATCTCTTCTCCTGCAAGCATGAAAGGCATGCCTTTGGAAATCATAATGATTGCAATTCCCAGTTTGTTCATTCTGATTAAATCTAATTCCGATGCTTGCGGATTGGATAGTTTTAACTTATCCCAAAGGGTATTGTTGTCATGGGCACTCATGTAGTTTACTACCATGCCGTGTTTGACTGACCAAGAAATTCCATCTGTTCCATAACCGCCCTTTATTCCAAAAGCAACTTTGTTTGCATTTTCTCTGTTTGCATTGCCATTGATATATCCCTTGGAAAGAATGTTGAAAACTTCTCCTTTTAAACCATCTCTTGTTACATCATTGAAAACAGCAATGGAACCTGCAGCGTTTTTGCTTGCAGTAATATTTGAAATATTTCCTTGATATGCAAGAAGGTTG
This sequence comes from Phocaeicola massiliensis, assembly GCA_963615565.1. GTDB lineage: Bacteria > Spirochaetota > Spirochaetia > Sphaerochaetales > Sphaerochaetaceae > UBA9732. Next base: position 16,559 of record CAVEGR010000090.1, read on the forward strand.
TAATTATAACCGCAGATACCACCAGCCCAACCTTCTCCATAAACTAGACATTTTGGGTTTATCTTGTGCAGAGTTTTTTCAATTTCTTGCATTGTTTGAAGGTCATGAATTGCCATGAGATCAAAGCGAAATCCATCAAAATGGTACTCTGTTGCCCAATACTTTAAGCTGTCTATCATGAATTTTCTGAACATCTTGCGGTTAGAAGCTGTTTCATTTCCACAGCCACTTCCGTTAGAGTTGTTGCCATTTGGTGTATGGCGGTAATAGTAGTAGGGAACAATTCTGTTGAAAGAAGAATCTGAGTTATAGGTGTGATTGTAAACCACATCCATTACTACACCTATTTTATTATTATGAAGGCTTTGGATTGCTTGCTTCAGTTCCTTTATTCTTACTTCTCCGTTGAATGGATCAGTAGAATAACTTCCTTCTGGAGCATTATAGTTCTTTGGATCGTAACCCCAGTTAAATTGGGGTTTTGCATTTGGTTCATTTACTTTTGATTCATCTACTGTTGCATAGTCAAAAACAGGTTGAAGCTGAACATGAGTAATGTCAAGCTTTTTTAAGTAATCTATTCCAGTTGAAAAACCACTTGAGTTCTTTAGCCCTGTCTCTGTAAAAGCTAAATATTTTCCTGGAAATTTAGATTGTGGGTTCATATTGGAAAAGTCTCGCACATGAACTTCCCAGACTACGGCATTTGAATATGTATCAATGATGGCTTGAAATGAATCAGTGGCGAAGTTTTCTGGATTAGTAGAGGTCAAATCAACCACCATTGCTCTGTTTCCATTAACACCAACGGCTTTGGCATAAGGATCTACTGCTTCTGCTGTTCCAGTAGCAGTTGTAACTTCATATGTGTAGTAAGTTCCATGTCCCTCTGTTGTTATTGCCATCCAAATGCCATTGTCTTCTCTTGTCATTTCAATAGTTTTAAAAGCTTCGTCTCCGCTGCCATGATGGTAAAGTTTAAGAAGAACTCTTTGTGCTGTTGGAGCCCAAAGTTTGAAGATTGTTCTATTTTTTACTATGTTTGCGCCAAGATCTTGGCCATCATATGTGTAATTATCTATGAACCATTGGCTGTCAAAGATTCCAGTTGGTACAATATTTTTTTCGCCATAGCCTTCAATTTCAATGGTATTGATTTCTCTAATATCAAATTGTCCTTTGATTGTTATGGTTCCAAAAGATGCATGCTGTCCTAGGCAAGAGCACTCTTTAATTTCAAATTGTTTGCCAGTATGGTCTTTTATTATTATTTGAGATAATTCAGTTATTTTTTTTGCTGGCTCAAGAATGAAACTTACTTTGTCTTTATCTTCCATTCCTGCAAAGGTGAAAATGGTTATAGGGTTTAGCGTTTCTCCGTTGTCATTGCTTTGATATTGAACAGAGTCTCCAGCTTTAAGATAAATTGTTGTATTCTTATTTGTTATTGTTGCAACTCTGTCATATGGAAAATCTTTTGTTGCAACTCCCCAGCTGGAGGCACATGGGGTGGAACAGTTTGTTCTAACAATAAATCCAACTTTGTGAATCTCTTTTGGAACTTTAACAGTACAAACTAGGCCATATTGGTCTTCTTTTAGAGGATAGCCTCTTCCTGTTTCTCCGTCCCACCAGATCCACATATCACAGTTATTTTTATTCACTGTTTCTTTTGTTGTTTTGCTTACTTTTCCGTTCCAATGAAAAGTTAGCTGGTTGTAATTATTCTCTTCCATATCTCAACTCAAAGAGGTTTTTGCAAAAACCTCCAAATTCTTAAATATTTTCCACAATCTAATAAAAAATCGCAATGATTTTTACTTTTTTTTTGAATTAATTATTGAGGTTTTTGCAAAACTGCCTTCATGAATCTTGGCTTTGCCTTTGTGGCTAAAAGAGCATTTCTTCTAACTTCATAATACACAAAGTATTATTTCAGTTTTCAGAAAATGC
>CAVEGR010000091.1:0-13175 GCA_963615565.1 Phocaeicola massiliensis
TTTAAAAGGTGCTCTCATAGCACTTGAAAACAACCCAGAAAAAAGCAAACTAATAACAATTTGTTTCATATGGAAAATGCTCCAAATTTGGGGCTATGCTCCAGATTTAGAATATTGTCCAATCTGTGAACGCCATTATGAAGAAAATGAAATTCTCCTTTTTTCAAACAACCTAACCTCACCTTGTTGCAAAAATTGTGCAGACACAGATTATCTTACACTACTACCTGGTTCCAGAAGATATCTTAAATACACATTACCAATGGACTTTCAAATGGCAACGGAAGTTCAGCTAAATCCGGCAGCAGAAGACCGTATTTTCTCGTATTTGACCAAATGGATAAAAATATACGTAAATGCTCCTCTTAAGACTCTGGACAACTGGCCATTTTAAATCTTGTACAATCCTTAATCAAAAACTATTGCCAGATAACCAAATTACTCTTACCATTCAATTGAGGTCAGCAACCCTAAAGCTGTGATCTCAATAAGTAGTATTTTAATTTTTGGTTGTATATAGATGAAATGGAAAATTAGACAAGCAGCGTATGATGACATCAAAACGCTACAGGAAAGATATGGTGTAAACTTGGTTTCTGCCAAAATCTTAGCAGGACGTGAAATAACCACACCAGAAGAAGTTAAGTTCTATCTAGAAAACGATATATCGTTTCTACATAACCCGTTCCTATTTGAGGATATGGAAGCTTTTTGCGATAGAATTCATCAAGCAATTGAAGACAATGAAAAAGTTCGCGTCTTTGGAGATAGAGATGTTGATGGCATCACCAGTACAGCACTTCTCATTACTGAATTACGCCGTCTTGGCCTTGATGCGTCATACACAGTACCAATGGGAGACGAGCCTTATGGCGTCACAATGGACAACATCAAAAAGGCCATTGAAGACGGCATCACACTTGCAATCACTGTAGACTGTGGAATCTCATGTTTTGAAGAAATTGACTATGCACAAAATCATGGCCTAGATGTTTTGATTACAGACCACCACATAGCAGGTGAAATTCTCCCACCTGCAAGTGCAATAATTGACCCAAAAGTTGAAGGTTGTGGCTATCCTTTTGCACATCTAGCAGGCGTTGGTGTAGCTGCTAAATGTATATGGGCAATACGGTTCTCTTTATCTCAATATTATCGGGCTCCAATCTTACTGCTTCACGCCTACCCCGGAAATGGCACGGTGGTCATTGAAGCTGCTCGCGTGGAGAATATGGAAATCACGGACCGCATTGCAGAGGAAGTGGTCCCCGGCAACCTTCCAGAATACAACAGCCGCCTTCTCAAATTTCTCTCATGTAATCTTCCCATCTACGTGATGGACAAAGACGAAGAGCTATTGCAACTGCACAAAGCATTTCCCAAGGCCGATATCTATGTATACGAGCTTCGCTCTGGACTAGAAAAAGCACTGCCTTTTATCAAAGGAAAGTCATTATTTGCCCTAAACGAGGTCAGTAGATTTGCTCGCTATACGCAAGTAAGAAGTGAGTTAGATACGCTTTATGGACTATATTGTGCATACATAAGATCTACTAACCCTTTGCTTTATAAAAAATACCAAGAAATCTTGGATCTTGTAGCCATTGGAACAATTAGCGACCTCATGCCAATGACAGATGAAAACAGGATCCTTGTAAAAGCAGGCTTTAAAATCATAGAAAACAACCCAAGAGACTCGTTAAGACCATTCTTATCCTTGTTAAATCTACTTGGTAAAAAATTATCAACAACAGACGTTGGCTGGCAATTATCGCCTCCAATGAATGCATCTGGAAGACTTGGAAAGCCAAATGTAGCAATAGATATGTTACTTTCAGAAAATCAAGAAGAAGCTCTAAACTATGCCCAACAGCTTTTAGCTCTTAATGAAGAACGAAAGAAACTAGGTGAAGATGTATGGAACAGATTCCAGTCAAAAGCTCAAAAAAGCTATGAAAGCTTTGGCACAAAACTAGTATTAGTCCACGATAAATCAATTCCACGAGGGATTACAGGTATTTTTGCCACACGCTTACTCAAATTCTTCAAATGCCCATCAATGGTTATCACGCAAACCAATGACTTAAGAGCTATAGGGTCAATGCGTAGCAATGAAGGGTTTAATTGTCATGAATTCTTGTCTAGGTATTGTGATCTTTTTGAAGACTTTGGCGGCCATGCTTGTGCTGGAGGTTTTTCATTGCCACTAGATAAGGTTGATGAACTAACCATACGAATCTCTGAAGATATTGATTACATGGACTGTCCATCAATTGAAGAGAATGAGAATCTTATCATTGATGTAGCACTAAGAGATACAGAATTCAACCAAAACATCATGAAAGTAGTAGAAGGCTTTGAACCTTATGGAGAACAAAACAATCCAATTATTTTCCTTATTGAAGGGGCTAGAATTCAAAGCATTCAAGCTATGCAGAACCAAAAGGACCCAGGTTCAGCACATTTACGACTAATGCTATCTTTTGGAAGCTACCAATGGCCTAGTGTCTACTGGTCTGCAGGACAAAAAGTTGGAAAAGAATTTAATGAGGGAGAAATTGTAAACGTAGTCTTTAGAATGGGACGCAATTACTACAAAAATCAAGAATCTATTCAACTTACAATTATTGATATGCGTAGACATTGATATGTGTAGACAGTAAAAAAAATGTATCACAAAACATAATTCTTGATGTACACTACAAAAAAAGAGGAGACTTTATGGATAGCAGACTTAATTCTTTATTCACGCCATGGAAAATTGGCAATTGTGAAATCAAAAATAGAATTGTTCTTACCAGTATGGGTGGTACAGATTTATTTGGATGGATGGAAAAGAATCATTTTGACAAAGATGGTGCAGAATTCATACTAAGGGTTGCAAAAAACAACTGTGGCTTAGTACTTCCAGGTTGTCAGCCTGTTTATAACCCAATGTTTGGACAGTGGCTTCACAAGAACAAAGGCATGTACAAAAAGCTTAAAGAATGGATGCCAGAATTCCATAAAACAGGAGCAAAACTATTTGTTCAGCTTACTGCTGGTTTTGGCAGATCCTTTACTATCTCTGAGATGATGGAAAAATTATACACAAATCCGGTTCTAAATGTATTAAGCAAACCATTTATGAATTTGGATAAAATCACAGCCTCAGCCTCCCCTTCTCCAAATAGATGGTCAGACAAAGTTCCTTCAAGAGAAATGACAAAGAAAGAAATTGAGTACATGATTTACTCTTTTGCAGAAAGTGCAAGATTACTCAAAGAAGCAGGCGTAGATGGTGTTGAAATCCATGCAGTACATGAAGGCTATCTCTTAGACCAGTTTACACTTAAATATGTCAATAAAAGAACTGATGAATATGGTGGAAGCTTTGAAAATAGGTATCGGTTTGCTGTAGAAATAGTTAAAGCCATCAAAAAAGTCTGTGGAGATGACTTTCCAGTATCGCTTAGATACAGTGTTATATCAAAGACAAAAGGCTTTAGACAAGGCGCGCTTCCAGGTGAAAACTATACAGAAGTTGGCCGTGATATGGAAGAAAGTGAAAAAGCTGCCAAATATCTTGAAGAAGCAGGCTATGACATGCTCAATTGCGATAACGGCACCTATGATGCTTGGTATTGGGCTCATCCACCAATTTACATGCCAGAGAACTGCAATCTTGCAGATGTTGAACACATTAAGAACTTTGTCAACATTCCAGTTGTAGCTGCAGGAAGGCTTGATCCATATGTAGCTGCTCAAGCAATTGAAGAAGGAAAGCTGGATGGTGCAGGCTTTGCTAGACCATTCCTTGCAGACCAAGAATGGGTCACAAAGCTCATGGCAGACAATGCTGATGACATTCGCCCATGTATTCTTTGCCACAATGGCTGCTTTAATATGTGCCACTATAAGGGCGTTCCAAATGATCAAGATCTCAGCGACTCACTTCATCTTGCACGCTGTGCTGTTAATGCAGAGACAATGCAATGGAATAAGCATAAGATTGTAAAAGCCAATACATCAAAGACAGTGGCCGTCATTGGAGGTGGTATTGGTGGCATGGAAACAGCTCTTGTGCTGAAAAAACGTGGCCACAGTCCTGTCATCTATGAAAAGACAGACCATTTGGGCGGAACATTTGTGGCAGCATCTGCAGAATCCTACAAAGGCAAACTCCGTGACCTCCTTGCTTGGTACAAACGTGAAATTTCAAAGTATAATATTGAGGTTCATCTTAACACAGAAGTCAAAGACCTTTCATTCTTAAAGGCAAATTCCTTTGTAATTGCAACTGGAGCAAAACCAAGATTCTTGAAAAATGTTCCGGGTTTTGAGAAGACTATTGAAGCATGCCAATTCTTAACTGGAACACCTGTAGGAGAAACTGTTGCCATAATTGGTGGAGGATTAACTGGCTCAGAAATAGCGTATGAGCTTGCACTTCAGGGTAAAAAACCAATTATTGTTGAAATGCTTGATGATTTAATCAAGCAAAAGGGAGTATGTCTTGCAAACAGCTCATACCTTAGAGAATGGTTTGAGCTTAACAAGATTCCAGTATACCTTGAAACAAAACTTACAGAAGTCAAAGATGGCAGTATCATTTGTCAGAAGAAAGATGGAAGTACCATTGAAATTAAATGTGACTCAGTAATTTCTTCTGCCGGCTATATTCCAAACCCACTGACAACAGAAGGCAATGTTCACCTAGTTGGTGATTGCTTAAAGGTTGGAAATTTACGCTCAGTAATTTGGAGAGCATACGAGGTTGGAATGAAGATTTAATCTTATTACCTGATATGAAAATGCCCCTCTGCTTGAGGGGCATTTCTTTTTGTTGTCAGTAGTTATCTGTCTACTTCTACTGTACCATCTTCATGAACTAAGATTTTATCTCCAGTTTGAACATAACTTAGAAAATCGTCTCCAAGATTATCTATAGTTGGCATGCTGGCATCTGTCCAGACATCTGATAGAATTGCACCAGCTGCAGCAAGTGAATCTATTGGCTTAGAAAAAAGCAGACATTTTGGTTGTCTTTTCATGCTGGCAGCACAAAAGAGTACAAGTCCACCGGTTGTAGAACCAATTGTCTGTGGCATACACAAAGCTGTGCCAGCCATTGGCTTATTGTATAAATCTGGGTTGTTTTGATCTGAGCATTTACCTGTCTTGTCCCCAAACATCAAAGAATGCTGATAGGAAGCAAGAGTATTAAATCCATTTTTAGAAACTAAAGCTATGGCCTCTGTTTCTCCTTTGACTACAGCTCTGCCTTTAAAAACTTTTTTCATTTCTTTCCTCCTGTAATAATCTCTAAGAGTTCGTTTTCTTTGTAGAACCTAGCTGAAGTATAAGTTCTAAGTTTATTTGAACAAGTTATAACTGGCATCTTTCCACACATAGGATTGTTCATATACATAAGTGGACAAATGTGACTTAAAATAACACCTTGGTCTTCAAGCACTTTAGCCTGCTCAGTTTTCTTAAAAGCTTCCATCACAGCAGGAGCTGCTGTCATAACTGTAGGAACAGAAACTTTAGTTCTTCCCTTTTCTTTCAAAGAAGCATTAATTCTCTCTGCCCAAGAGAATAACTGCTCACAAGAAAGATGCGGACAACCAATGAAAGCAAGTTTTGGCTCTGCGTTTTTATCCTTCCAAATAATAGGATAATTCTTTTCAACTCTCTCAAGCTCTGCATCATCAATGACATAAGTCTTATAACCAGGTGAAAGCAATTCTTTACCAAGTTTCTTGGCCTCTGGAGTTAAATTGTCAATGTGATAAAGACCAACTGCACCGTTAGAGGCAGTAGCGGCTCCAAAATCTTTAAGATAAGCCTTAGCTTCATCATTAAGAGATGAAAAATATTTATCAAGGCCTACAACATATGGAACTTCTTCCATAACCTTCATACCAATAGCAGAACCTAAAAGCTGAGCTTCTGGCTTTTTAGAAGTTTTGACTTCAATGAGCCAAGATGCTTTTCTTCCTTCATCTGTTAACAGACCAAAATAAGGAACACAGCCTACAATGGAACCAAATAGATCTAAAATACCGGAGTTTCGGTTTACTCTAGCACCTAAAACACTGTTAGCATAAACAACAGCTGAACTTTCTGCCCAAGAAAGAATTTCACCTTCCTTTGGAGTATTACCAACTTCATCCATGTAACACGTACAGGTATAAGCATCTGGAGAAAGAATACCTAATTTCTTAAGCTGCTCATCATATTCTTTCTGTTTAGAATACATGACCTTAAAGAAAACATTTTGAATAAAGTTACAAGGCACTCCCTTTTCTAGTGGCATAGGGTCAACGGTAAACTTTTGACTTGAAACTGCTCCACCTTGAATTAGAGTATCCATCAATTCATAAACAGGCTTCATTACAGACAGGCCAAAAGATGTTACCAAGTGTCCATATTTACCTGTAATGTCCACCATTTTTTCAGCTCCAAAGGTTTCTCCATACATGATTAGAGTCTTCATGACCTTGGACTTTACCTCACCTTCCTTCCCTTCTAAAATTCCTTTTTGACGTTCAGTTAGTATCATAACTTCCTCTTTTTTGTAAAAAACTTATGTAATTGTACTACATACTTGACAGTATTGTTTAAATTTTTTTATCATGCGCACAAAATAAAATTGAAATACAAGCATGATAGAGGCGCATCTACAAAGATTAATTGCTTTTCAAAGGCAATGGGAGCAATGAAAGGTGTAGTTGCCGAGGGGTTGAAGCACTGCCTAATGCTTCAATGCTCGGGCTGATAGGAAAACATCCTACAGACTGTCGCTCAAATGAGCGGAGAGCTATCATTGTCACAGTATAACCCTCTGGGATATGCGAGTGTCATGATAGGTCATGACTGTTGCATTTCAGGAGGTTTTTTATGGAAAAAAAGTCTAATAATTTAAGACCTATTTTCTTCGTTGCTGGTTTCATCATTGCAGTAATGATTTATGCAGCAATCTCAGGTGGACCATTTATCAACACAGCTTGGTCTCTATTTCCACCAGTAGTTGCCATTGGTTTGGCTCTAGTAACAAAAGAAGTTTATTCTTCATTGTTTCTTGGAATTTTAGTTGGTGGCCTGCTATACTCAGGTTTTTCCTTTGAAGGAACACTCATTCATGTATTTAGTGATGGTGTAGTCAGTGTTCTTTCAGACTCTTACAACGTTGGAATACTAGTTTTTTTAGTTGTTCTTGGTGCCTTAGTTTGTATTATGAATAAAGCCGGTGGAAGTAGAGCCTTTGGAAGATGGGCAGCAACCAAGATTAAGACAAAAACAGGTGCTCAACTTGCAACAATAGCACTTGGAGTTCTTATCTTCATTGATGACTACTTTAACTGCTTAACAGTAGGTTCTGTTATGAGACCTGTCACAGACAAGCATGGAATATCAAGAGAAAAACTTAGCTACTATATTGATGCTACAGCCGCACCTGTGTGCATTATTGCTCCAGTTTCCTCTTGGGCAGCAGCTGTTTCTGCCTTTGTTAAAGACTCTGGTTTTAGTGGCTTTAGTATCTTTGTTAAGGCAATTCCTTTCAACTTCTATGCACTACTTACAATTGTAATGATGGTCTGTTTATCAATTATGAAGTTTGATTATGGCCCAATGACACGTTTACAGACCATTGTTAATCCAGATGACACCAACGACACAGATGAAGAAGGAAATTCAGATGTATCACAAAACGGCAAGGTTATTGATCTTGTAATTCCAATTATTATCCTTATTATTGCCTGTGTTGCCGGTATGCTATACAGTGGCGGTTACTTCTCAGGTGTTTCATTTGTTGAAGCATTCTCCCAGTCAGATGCCTCTATAGGTCTTATGCTTGGAAGTGTTGTAACTTTGATGATTGTAATTATTTACTTTATGTTCAGAAGAACTCTAACATTTAAAGACATGATGGAATGTATTCCACGTGGTTTTAAAGCAATGGTTTCTGCTATTCTAATTCTCACATTTGCTTGGACACTTAAAGCCATGACAGATAGCCTTGGATCAAAAGTCTTTGTTGAAACTGTAGTAAAAAGCTCAGCACAAAATTTCCAGGCTCTTCTTCCTGCCATTGTTTTCCTTATTGGTTGTTTTCTTTCTTTTGCAACAGGAACAAGCTGGGGAACATTTGGAATTCTTATTCCTATTACTTTAGGAGTATTTCCACTCACAGAGCCTATTGGTGTTGTTTGTGTATCTGCTTGTATGGCTGGTGCTGTTTGTGGAGATCACTGCTCACCTATTTCTGATACAACAATCATGTCAAGTGCAGGAGCCCAGTGCAACCATATCAACCATGTTAGTACACAACTTCCATATGCTATAACCGTTGCAGCCGTATCCTTTGTTGCATATCTAGTTGCAGGCTTTGTTCCTTATGCCTACATTGCCCTTCCAATTGCAATTTTAATGATGATTGGAACGCTTTTAGTTATAAAAAAGGTTGCAGGAAAAGAAATATAAAGAAACCTTAAGCATATTTGTGGACGTATTTTATTCTTGGTTGTATTCTTGTAGCATGGAAAGAATCAAGAATATTAGTATTGAAGTTAAAAGGGCCCTTTGCATATTACTATGTGCTGTGGCCCTTTCTTCTAGTTTATTTGCAGTAAGCGTAAAGACTTCTGTACAGACTAATGCCTTTGATTCAATTCCAATGCTTCAAGCCTACTATGACCCTTCGCTTGAAGACACAAATGAAGATTTTTGGGCAGAATGCAAGATATCGCTTGTCACAATTGGAGAAGGAAAGCCTCTTTATTCTTGGTTTGGCCATTCAGCCTTGCTGGTTGAGGCTCCAAATTATCCTGCATATGTCTACGATTATGGCACTTTCTCATTTTCTGAAGACGGTTTTTACAAGAATTTTGCAATGGGACGCCTATGGTTCTGTTGCAATGTTTCATATGCCACCTACGAAATGGCCTATTTAGAGAGCACAGGACGCACGTATCATCTAGTAGAACTCAACCTCTCAGCAAGCCAGAAGAAAGCCATCATAAACTTTCTCAACATCAATGCCAGCTCAGAACATAGAACATATCTCTATAATCACTACACAGACAACTGCGCTACACGCCTACGTGATATCATAAATTATGCAACAGATGGTGACTTTGAAGCATGGGCAACAGACATTGAGGGCCTCACATACCGCCAAATTGCATCCAACGCACTAAGCAAGAATAGACCCATACAATGGGTTCTTGAATTTCTCCAAAGCGGTCAAATAGACAAGCCAGCAACACTTTGGGATGAGATGTTCTTACCTTCTATCCTTGAAAAGGCCGTCATCCAATACGGCACACAAACCGGCCTCATCTATCCCGATACTTCTAATTACACAATCTCTGACATAGAGCCAAACAGCAACATGCTATTTTCAGTTATAGTTGGTCTAGCTCTTGGATTGATGTGTATATTGCTATCACTTTGGGTTAACCGCGGACGTAATACTCATCTTGCAATTGGAGTATACAAAAGCTTTACATTTACTGTAAATTTATTTTTTGGGTTATTAGGAACATTGTTAATGTTCATGATGTTTTTTACTAACCACAACGTTACCTGGTACAATGAAAACATTTTATTTATTAACCCAATCTTGATTGTTATGGCAATTATGTCTTTGTGTCGCAAGCCTAAAGCTCATATCAACTTATATAAAGTGCTACTTTGCGTCATAGCAACTCTTGTTATATTAAAACTAATATTTCCAAAGGTTTTTATACAAGACAACTGGAGTGTATTAGTCATGATTACACCATACTATGTAGTAAATGCCTTTTTTAAGAAAGCATGATATAATTGGCTTAATTGAAAGCCAGCGGAGGAAGTAGATGGATAATGAGGCAACAGCATACCTCAAAGGATTAGAAGAAAAAAGAGGTGGCCCATTAGAATGGAAAACCTTTAGCACCTTCTACGCCAACAGTAATGGCATTATAAGAGACCATGGAGTATTTCTCTATGAGGTTAACAACCAATATTGGTATGAAGACTTTGAGCATACAGCACAAATATTTGGGATACCATTGAAAAAACCAAAAAATGCTCAGCCATATGTCAAATTTGAGGCATGGTTCTCCCCTAAATCTGTAACAAGAATTAGAACAGTTAAAAAGAAATCTGCTATAGCCTTTTGCAAAGGTTATAAAAAATACGAAAAAATAAAAGAAGCAAATCTCTTTGGCAAAATTTTCTGCCAATGTGTAACAGAGTTTGCTTTAAATGATGGCACTATGCTATTCTTTGAGTTAATGGATAAAACTTTAAGTGATAAAATTAATACTTTTAAACTAAAGGAGAAAAACAATGAGTGTATTTAAAGCTTATGACATTCGTGGAGTTTACAACCAAGATTTCAACAAGGAAACGGCTTATAAAGTTGGATACTTTCTTCCAAGACTTCTTCCTTGCGACTACGTAGTAGTAGGAAGAGATATTCGTCTAACCAGTGATGAAATTTTTGAGAATCTATGTAATGGAATCAATGATGCTGGCGTAGATGTATGGAATATTGGTCTTTCCACTACTCCAATGGTCTACTTCTCAACTGTATACTACAAAGCACAAGCCTCAGTACAAATTACAGCCAGCCACAACCCAAAGCAGTATAACGGAATGAAAATTTCTAGAGCAATGGCAATTCCAGTTGGTGGAGACACAGGTCTTAAAGATTTGGAGAAAATGGTCAATGAAGAAAAGGTTGAACCAGTTTGTGCTTGTAAACGAGGACGTGTTATAGACAAAGATATCCACGAGGCTTATCTAAACTACCTCAAAGGTTTCCTTCCAGATCTCTCTAATCTTAATCTAACAGTAGACTGTTCCAACGGAATGAGTAATCTTTACGTTAAAGAGCTCTTTGGTGATCATGCAAAATATATCAATGATACACTAGATGGGACCTTCCCTGGACATGAACCAAATCCTCTTGAAGTTGAAAATTGCGCTCAAATCATGGCTGCAGTTAAGGCAAACAAGTCAGATTGTGGCATTATCTATGATGGAGATGCTGACCGCGTAATGTTCATTGATGAAAAAGGCCGTTTTATTCAACCAGACTATGTTACTGGAATCATTGGTGACTACTATCTTTCAAAAGAAAAAGGATCCGTTCTTGTTGACATTAGAACTTCCCGTTCTACAACTGAATATCTTGAAAAACTTGGTGCAACTGAAGTCTTTATTGGAAGAGTTGGACATGCTTTTGCAAAACTCAAACTTAGAGAAGAACATTGCATCTTTGGCGGAGAACTTGCTGGACATTACTACTTCAGAGACTTCAACAACTGCGACAGTGGCCTTTTAGCTTCACTGCTGGTTCTTCAGACTGTTGTAGCACTAAAGAAGCAGAGAAAAACACTTGGACAGCATGTTGATGAAATTGTCTCATATGCAAACAGTGGAGAGAACAACTTCAAACTTGAGAACAAAGATGGCGCAATGAATGCTCTATATGAAAAGTATTCAAAAGAGAACCCTGTCAAACTTCTTGACTTTGATGGTTACAGAATAGAATTCCCAACTTGGTGGTTCAATGTTAGAAAATCCAATACCGAGCCATACCTTAGAGTTGTAGCTGAAGCCAAGACTCAAGCAGAACTTGATGAACGTATGAACGAAATTATTGGGATTATTAAACAATTTCATTAAGCTTACTTGACTAAAACTGGGCAATGGGGTAAATTCTCAATGTTCAAAGAACATTCCCCGATAGCTCAGTCGGTAGAGCAGGTGGCTGTTAACCACCCTGTCGGCAGTTCGAGTCTGTCTCGGGGAGCTAAAGCTGTTGTGAGATTTCACAGCAGCTTTTTTTATTTTCTTTTCATTGCCATCCTTGCCCCTTCTTTAAGTCAATTAGAAGAGTAAAAAAAAGGATCATGGAACTTAATCCATGACCCTTTTGTATTATTTGTTATTACAGAATATTAATTCTTTTTCTTCTTAAGGAAGAGTACAACAGCTGCTGCTGCAACTACAACAAGAACAATAATCAGGATAACAAGACCTGCATTAGACTTCTTCTTAGCCGGTGTTTCAGTAACAGTAGTTGTTGTCTCTGTTTTAGCAGGCTGAGTTGCTGTCTCTGTCTTGGTCTCAGTCTTAGTCTCAGTTTTGGTTGTTGTCTGCTCAGCAGCAGGAGTTTCTTCCTTAGCTGGTTCTGTAGCAGGAGCTTCTGCAGCTGGCTGTTCTTCAACAACTGGTTCTTCAACTGCTGGCTGTTCTTCAACAACAGGCTCTTCAGCCTTAGCAACTTCTGTGACTTCTTCAACTGATTCTTCTGCACTTGGTGCTGCAAAGTATGCAAGAATGTAAGCTGTAAGCTCACTCTTAAGAGTTGCTACTGCACTATCAATGTCATCTTCAGTTACATTGTAAGCAAGAGTAAGTACTGCTGTACCATTATCAATAACAAGTTCTGAATCCTGGAAATACTCACTGTATGCTTCATAAGCCTTTCTAGCTGCTGTTGCAACTTCAGCATTTGTAATGAAATCAGGATAAGAAACAGCAATCTGATTACCATATGCAGCAATATCAACAGTATAGCCAAATACGCTGAATGAAGTCTGGTAGACAGTTGGGATTGTTTCCTCAACAACTTCTGTTGTCTCTTCTGCAACTGGCTCCTCAGCAACTGTTTCCTCAGCTGTAACTTCTTCAGCTACAGACTCTTCAGTTGTTGTTTCTGTTGTAGCGAACAATGAAAGAACATAAGTTGGAAGAGCATCTTCAATAACACTCATTGCATAGTTCAAATCTGCTGTAGATGGAACACCAGCAAGAGAAAGAACTGCAGTACTGGTTGCAGAATCAACATACAGAGTAGAACCTGCAAGATAAGTTGGGAATGCATTGTAAGCAACTTCAGCAGCAGCCTTAATATCGTCAAAAGTAATGAAGCTTGGATATGTAATCTTAACAATATTATCATAAGCCTCAACATCAATCTCATAACCAAATGCACTGATTGATGCTGTATAAACCAACTCTTCAGCAGTCTCTGCTGTAACTGGAGTTGTTTCTTCTTCAGTTGTAACAGCTTCTGCTTCAGTAGCTTCAACCTCAGCTGTTGCTTCTTCTGCAATAGCGTCAAGCAGAGATGCTACATAATATGAAAGCTCACTTTCAAGAAGGTTAACTGCATAGTAGAACTCATCTTC